>NZ_JAWLCI010000080.1:0-20886 GCF_041687215.1 Mariniphaga sp. | reverse complement strand
TGATTCGTTGATGTTCCGTTCGAAACCCGTAGAATTGATCCGGACATCAAAGTTTTGAAGAATTTTTTTGACTGATTGCAGATCGGAGTCTTTCTTTTTGATTGCTAATACAATTCGGCGAAAAGTCCGTTCAACGAACAATTTCTTTTCAAACAGGTTCATGGCTGTCAGGGCAAATAAAACCACTGTCACACCAATGAGACTAACCGCGTACATTCCGGCTCCAACTCCCAGACCAATAGCCGCCATAGCCCAAATTGATGCAGCGGTGGTAAGCCCTTTTACGTTGGCGCCAAATTTTAAAATCGCTCCGGCTCCCAGAAAACCAATTCCTGAAACTACCTGCGCTGCAATACGCCCAGGGTCGCCATTCTGAAATTTAGTAAAGGTTTGGGGAATAAATATGGAAATAAGCATCACCATAGTGGAACCAATGCTTATAAGAATATGTGTTCGCAGTCCGGCTGGCTGGTTATGGGTTTCCCGTTCAATACCAATGAGGGCTCCTAAAACAAAGCTGAGAAGAAAACGCAGAAGGGCAGTTTCCCAAGTAATTTCATTAGACATTAGAATCTGATTCAGATATTCCATATTTTCACTAATTATTACACGAAATTACGAAATAAAAAAGATTCAGTTGGAGTGATTATGAAATAGAAAAAATCAAGTTAAAACCAATTTTTAATTGTCGAAATGGTAAAGAAAAGTTACAAGTGCGTCGTAAGCAGGTTTTTTCTGGCCTTCAATTTCCACCACAATTTTCACCTGAATTTTAGCAATACCGCGCAGATTCTTTATGTCGTGCAATGAAACTATGGCCCGAATTTTATCATTTACCAAAACGGGTTGCTGAAATTTCAGTTTTTCGATACCATAGTTTACAATCATTTTCACATTACGCACATCAACAATAGAATACCAAAGGTAAGTGAGCATAGAAACGGTTAAATACCCATGAGCAATGGTAGTTTTAAATGGCGATTCCTTGGCAGCACGTTCAGGATCGGTGTGAATCCACTGGTAATCGAGGGTAGCATCGGCAAATTTATCAATTTGTTCCTGGGTAATCCGAATGAACTCAGAGGTCCCTATTTCTTTTCCGAGAAATGCCTCAAATTCTGCATAACTGTTGATGATAGTCTTTCCCATTTTGTATTGATTTTAATGGCTGCAAAGAAACATATTTTCCTGTTTTCATAAAAGGAAAAAGCTTGAGCAACATGAAAAACAATGAAGTTTGTTAAAACTTTTCCGAATATTAAGCCTGGCTGTTCCAAACTTAAACAAGCCTGATTTGTTGGGATTAATTTCTCACCTTTGCAGTCAGGCATTTCAAAATGAAAAAATTAATTAACAGCACAACCTTTTTGGCAATTATAGCTACCTGGCTTTGGTCAACTGCCTTTGTAGGTGTAAAAATAGGATTGGAATACCACACGCCACTGCAATTTGCAGGAGTCCGGTTTTTTATTTCCGGAATTCTGATTTTGATTCTGTTTGGAAATTACAGCAGGTACTTCGGTGAAATTAAAGCAAACCTTAAACTGGTATTATGGCTTTCCGTTATTCAAATTTTTGCACAATATGCCTTGTTTTACAGCGGACTAAATCTTGTGCCCGGAGCACTGGGCGCCATGATAATCGGTTCATCTCCACTTTTTATTGCCATTGTAGCCCACTTTGCCTTCCACAACGATAAAATGACACTAATGAAAACCCTCAGTATTCTGATTGGTGTGGCTGGAATTGCAGTTATAACACTGGGACGAACAAAAGTTGAAATGCGTGGAGAACTTGAATTTCTTGGAATCGGATTACTTTTAGTTAACAACCTGGTTGCAGGTTATGCCAATGTTCTGGTTTCAAAATCGTCCAAAACAATTTCTCCGCTCGTGCTCAGTTCATCTACCCTAATTATTGGAGGAATATTGCTTTCTATCGTTTCCATTCCGGTTGAAGGTATTAACACCGGCCCTTTCCCCGCAAAATATTATATTGCGCTGGCCTGGCTTAGTTTTTTATCGGCAGCAGCTATTTCTATATGGTTTGTTTTACTGCGGCGTCCGGAGGTAAAAGTATCCATATTAAATGTGTGGAAATTTTTAATTCCGGTTTCGGGTGCTATTTTAAGCTGGCTTATTCTGGAAAATGAAAATCCTGATTTACCTTCAATAATAGGAATGATTGGTATTGCAGGTTCTCTGCTTGCGCTGAATTATGCCAACCGAAGAGCGATAAAAAAGACCGAACTTCAAAAAGTAGTCCGGCCTGAATAAAGAAATATTCTAACCTGGACAAGCCTGAAAAAACAAAAATCAAATTTCAAAAAACAAATAAATCCCAAATTCTAATGACCAAAAATCCAAATAATTACAATAGCTAAATCTCCTCTGGAAATGTTTTGAATTTGATTTTTTTTCTTTGGAATTTATTTGTCATTTATTTTTTGTCATTTGTAATTTATGCCAAAAAAAGCAACAATTAAAAAAATAAGGCACTAACTGCTAATTTTCATCCAAAACCAGCAATTCAATTTTTCTGAAATCTGTAGGATGGCTTTCGGCCTGAATGGAAATAGAACCGGAGGTAATTATTTTATCTCCAAATTCTGAAAGCATCTTATCGTAATACTGATCCCGGGGATCGAGTTGTGGCTGTTCGTAACTCATCACTTCTTCGCCTTCCACAAAATGGCGGATTATCTCACCTCCGTGTACTTCAACCTCAACAGTTACCCACTGGTCTCCGTGAAAAGTTTTTGAATCTGAAGTGGTGCAGTGCTGTTCAACCAAAACGCCATCCATAACCACATTGGTTCCCGGTGTACAAAGGTTCATTGTCGAACGCTCATCGGTTCCGTTTCCGCCAAGTAACTGCACCTCAATAGAAGTTGGAAAATCCTGGTCCAGCTCCATCGATTCGGCACTTTGCCCGTGAATCATCAGTCCGTTGTTACGAAAAGCCCAGCCGGGTCCACCTTTTACCTGGTCGTCCACAAACCGGTATTCCACCCTTAACCGGTAATGTGAAAATTCGCCGTTATAAAACATATGTCCAAACTGACTTCCCCATTCTTCCCAATCATCGTACCTGACTCTCAGTAAACCGTCCTCAACCCTGAAGGTGTTATTGAAATTATATCCCAGTTCGTAACCTGTAAACTTAATTTGCCAGTCGTTCAGGTCTTTCCCGTTAAACAACTGTATCCAGTTCTCTTCAGATTCAGCCTGAACTGATTTTTCACTTCCCTGTTGGGATTTTTGCCCTGAACCACAGGAAGCAAATAAAAATACTGCGCCAATTATGACAGATATAATACCTAAATTTAAAACTCGCATAGAATTACGTTTAAATCATTTAACATTAAAATAACGAAGGTAAAGGTAAATAAAATGACATCAGGTTTTTCTGAAATGGGTATTTAATTCAATATAAGAACAGGTGGTTGAGCTTAATTCATTGTATTATTAATATGAGGAATTCGACATTTTGATTGTATGTTAACTCATCTTTAATAAAAAATAATGCAAAATACTATCAGAAAATGTAAAAAAAATCATAATTTTGCTCCCCTGATTTAGTGACGATGACGCTGTTGAAGATAAAAAATCAGATTATTAAAAATTGATTTTGGTAGGTTAAACATTTCATTCTTTTGTTTTTATAAAGTTTGGAAATATTATGATTGATAATTTATTATTACTTTTGCAAAACACAAATTAATCTCTAAAATGTTATTCAAAGAACTTTTTCTTAACATACTTTCATTTACGCTTGCATTTTCCATTGCCATAATAGTTGTACCTCCCATATTGAGGGTTGCGCATGCAAAAAAACTTTTTGATTCATTTAATGAACGAAAAATTCATACACAAATCGTTCCTCCTTTGGGTGGAGTTGGAATTTTTTTAGGCTTTGTACTTAGTACCATAATTTCAACTGACGGGTATAGTTTTGATTCCCTTAAATATATTATTGCATCGGTTATTCTAATGTTTTTTATTGGCCTAAAAGATGATCTGATGGATATTTCAGCCAGGAAAAAATTTGTGATTCAGATTTTTGCAGCTGTCCTGTTAACCAGTTTAGGCAATTTTCATATTTCAAATTTGCATGGTTTTTTAGGGTTTTACGAGATAAATTATGCAGTTGGAACCATGCTCACACTGTTTGTAATGATTGCTATAATCAATGCTTTTAACCTGATTGACGGAATTGATGGTCTTGCATCGGGATTAGGCATGCTGGCAACATTTGTTTTCGGAACATGGTTCTTTTTATCAGGACACATCAGATTCTCTATTATGGCTTTTTCTCTTACCGGAAGCCTTGCCGGGTTTTTCCTTTACAATGTGTTTGGCAAAAAGAACAAGTTGTTTATGGGAGACACAGGGTCATTGATTGTAGGGCTTATTGTAGCTGCTTTGGTAATAAAATTCAATGAATTCAATGTTGTAAAAACAGTCCCTTACGCCATTGGCGCTGCACCAGTTGTTTCGTTTGCCATAATAATTGTACCTTTAATTGATACCCTCAGAGTGATGACAATAAGGCTTTTAAACGGAAAATCGCCATTTTCGGCCGACAAGAATCATATCCACCACCGATTACTGGAACTCGTACCTCACCATTTATCTGTTACACTGATTATTCTTGGCGCCAATATTTTTATGATTGGCCTGGCACTGATTTTCAATAATATTTCTTTTAATGTTACGCTTCAATTCTTTACCATTTTCTTAACAGGAATAATCCTTTCTTTTGTTCCGTCTCTTCTCCTGAGATGGAAAAAGGTTAATAGCAGCAGATTATTTAATTTAGTTAAACAAGTGGGCTAAAATTCTAATAAAATTAAAATTTCACCATTCCTAACTGAAAATTCCAATCATAACTGAATTATCAAAACAGTTTCTTTTTCTTCGCGAAGGATATCCACAGAAATGGTTTGACCGGCCTCCAATGTTTGCAACCTGCTCATGTAATCGTAAATATTTCCCACCTTTTTCCCGTCAATTGCGGTAATGATATCGCCCTTTTTCATTCCACCCAAATCAGCAGGTTTGCCTATGGTCACGGCATCAATGCGCAGGCCACGGTCTTCCAATCCGGCGTAATCGGGCATAATCCCCAGCGATACTTTAAACCGCCCTCCCCTGCTTCGCTGAAATTTAGCGCCAGCTTGCTGAAAAGTCAATGTACTGTCTCGTGTTGCCAATTCATGAACAAGCAAATGAGCAAACTCAGTTACTTTTTTAGCTCCTTCATAATTTATGGCATCGGCATCGTCAAAAGGTGTGTGGTAATCAGCATGAGCTCCTGTAGAAATAAAAAATACCGGAATGTTTTGTAAATAAAAAGAAGCATGGTCGGAAGGGCCAATACCCTCGCCGGATAGTGCCAGTTTGAAACCCGGATTCAGTTGATTAATTATTTCTTCGGTTTCTTTGGCGGTCTGTGTTCCTCCAATGCTTAGCGCATTATTCACGGAATCGAGCCGGCCAACCATATCGAAATTGAACATGGCAACCATTTTTTCTTCCGTAACCGGCGGATTGGCAATAAAAGCTTTTGAACCGATTAAGCCCATTTCTTCAGCGCCAAATGCCGCAAAAATGATGCTTCTGTTGTTTTTCTTTTCGCCGGACAGTTTTTCTGCCAGCTCAATAACAGCAGCAACTCCGGAAGCATTATCATCGGCGCCATAATGAATTGCCGTTGTATCAAGCGCTCTTGAACCAGATCCTTGTCCTCCCATTCCCAAATGATCGTAATGCGCACCAACAATAATATATTCGGCCTGCAATTCAGAATCGGTTCCCGGTAAAAGGGCCACAACATTCTGTGATTGTGTCTTTTCGAGCTCAATATTTACATCAGCAGAAACTACAGTTTTAGTTTCAACTGTAATGGAGTTATTTTTTTCTCTGATTTCTGATTCAAGGGTTTCAATGGTGTAGCCTGTTTCGCGCAACATGGCGCTGGCAACCGAGCGTGTAACCTGAATTACCGGAATCGGGTATCTGCTTACATTTTTATCGAAAAACAACGGAGTTAATTCATCTTTCTCACTAAAAGCAGTGCCTGCTACCAAAATTAAACCAGCGGCATTTTTATCGCTTGCTTTTAACGCCTTGGCCCGCTCTGATGAAAATTCAATGAAAGGGCTTTGCGGGTTATCCAAATCAGGATCTCCCTGAAGCACAAGCATCCATTTTCCTGTAACATCTAAATTTTTAAAGTCATTCCATTGAAGTGAATCCTGATCAACCTCCAGCCCGTAACCCGCAAAAACAACGGGTGTTTCTGCAATAACATTGGCAGAAAAAGCATACGGTAAAAAATCGGATTCAACCTGGTAATTTTCGCCACCAACTTTAAGCAAATTCTTTTCTCCCAACCTGGCCGAAGTAACCAGCTCAAATTTCTGAAAACCCTTTTTGTATAGCAATTGAAGTCCTGATTTTTCAAATTTCTCCCTGATAAAAACCGCAGCCAGACTGTCACCTGTTTCTCCGGCCTTCCTTCCTTTAAGTGAATCAGAGGCAAGGTAATAAATTGTATTTTGAATATCCTCAACCGTAATTTCAGGGTTGAATTTCGCAGTGCAGGAAGCTACCACCAGGATAACAAGTGCGTAAAAAACATTCTTCATTTATTGTTTTTTTTTGAAATATGAATTACTTCCAGGAATCGATTCGCTTTAAAATTAAGGGTAATAATACACAATATTCATCGTATTAAAAAGGAGTTATGTATATTTACGACCGCTAATAAAAAAGGTATATCCATTGATTTCATTCGGAATAAAATATTGGTTTATTTTTTTACTTGTTTTGGTCATTTTAGCTGCCAGCATTGTTTTTTTGCTCTATTTCAGAAACAAAGACAACCAGGAATTGACCAAAAAACAGAGAATCATTTTAATGATCCTCCGGTTTTTTTCATTTTCGCTAATCGCATTTTTGTTGTTGTCTCCTTTCATAAAAAACCTGAAAAAAATGGTGCAAAATCCTTTGATTATTGCTGCCTGGGACAACTCCGGATCGGTTACCGCAACCGGCGATTCAATGCAACTAACCAGCGAAATGATTCAGATTAAAAACCAAATTTCTAATGAATTGGGAAGCAATTACAATTTAATTCATTACACATTTGGGCAGGAAACAAAATTTGATGGCGAAATCAGTTTTTCAGAAAAAAAATCGGACTACAGTAACCTTATCAACACGTTGAACAACAACCATTTTAATGAAAATATAGGGGCGATGTTGCTTGCCGGAGACGGCATTTACAACCAGGGAAAAAATCCGGTGAATATGCTGGAAAATATAAATTTCCCGGTTTATAGCATCGGGCTTGGCGATACCACCGAAATAACAGATGCACGTATTCAGGGAATTAAAGCAAACCGGACTTCCTTTTCCGGTAATCGCTTCCCTGTTGAAATAGACACCCGTTTTTTAAAACTGAGAAACAGTTCGCTTCGGTTAACCGTTCATGAAGGAGAAAAAGAGGTTGCCCAAACTGTAATTACACCCTCAAACAACGATTATTTTCAGTCGCAACAATTTATATTGGATGCCGGAGAGCCTGGTTTAAAGCGATTTACTGCAACCATAGAAATTGCTGAAAATGAAAAAAACACACGTAATAATATCGAGCATTTTGTTGTAAATGTTTTAGAAAACAAACAAAAAATACTTATCCTTTCCGATGGGGCCCACCCCGATATTGGTGCCATTAAAAATACGCTTGAACAACAAAAATCTTACGAGGTTTCTGTTTTTACCGAAGAACCCTTCCCATCTAATTTTTCCGATTTCAACCTGGTAATTTTAAATCAGTTGCCCACATCCGGAAAATCAATGGCCAATATCATTGAAAGTGAGTCGAACCAAAAGGTTCCGATACTTTTTATTGTAGGCAGCAAAACTTTCCTGCCACAATTAAATGCGCTGGCATATGGTGCAACAGTGCAACCGCGGGCAGGTTCGGCAGAAGAGGCGCAGGCGTTAATAAATCCGGCTTATGCAAATTTCACATTAAGTGAAAATTTCCGGGAAGTGCTTGAGAAATTTCCACCTCTGATGGTACCATTTGCCAATTATCAGCTCGATCCGGAATTTAACACCCTGTTTTTTCAGAAAATTAAAAACATTGAAACTGGCAAACCATTAATTTCCTCCGGAATTTTTAAAGGGAAAAAAGTTGGTTTTGTTTTTGGCGAAGGAATTTGGCGCTGGCGGCTGAATAATTATTTCCAAAACCAATCCCACGCACAATTTAATGAGCTTGTAAATCAACTGGTTCAATACCTTGCTTTACGCGAAAATGAAGATAATTTCATTGTAAATTATGATTTGGTTTATACTGAAACTGATCAGGTAATAATGAGCGCAGAAGTTTATAACGATGTTTTTGAACGCATTTCAAATGAAGAGGTTACAATTGTATTAAGTAACGAAAACGGAGATGAACTGGATTTTACATTTGATGTGCGAAATAACGGCTATTTTTTAAATGCCGGAAATTTGCCCGTTGGTAATTACTCTTTTGATGCTGAAGTTACTGTTGGAAATCAAACTTTTACAGAAACTGGTAATTTTGCCATAACAGCGGTTAACCTTGAAAATAATGTAACACAAGCCAACCACCGCATGTTGTATCAGTTATCAACACAAACAGGTGGTGCATTTTTCACACAAAACGAAGTTAACCAGGCAATTGAAGAACTTAAAAACAGCAACAGCCTGAAACCTGTGAGCTATTTTCAGGAAATGATTACTGAATTGTTAAACCTGAGGTGGTTGTTTTTCGTAGTGTTGTTATTGTTAAGTGTGGAATGGTTTTTGAGAAAGTACTGGGGAATTTACTAAAGGAGACTTTCAATTCATGAAAAAATATATCAAAAACAGTATAAAACCGGGAATATTACTTCTGTTGGCATTCCTGACTTTTTCGTGCATTTCAACCCGCACACTTGTAATTGACATTCCCCAGCCAGCCGCAAGTGAACTACCCGAAACAATCCAAAGCCTCACCCTCGTTACACAAACGGTTGATGAAAAATACACCA
The DNA here is from genome assembly GCF_041687215.1 of Mariniphaga sp. Taxonomy (NCBI): domain Bacteria; kingdom Pseudomonadati; phylum Bacteroidota; class Bacteroidia; order Marinilabiliales; family Prolixibacteraceae; genus Mariniphaga; species Mariniphaga sp. The sequence continues at coordinate 11,810 of NZ_JAWLCI010000080.1, read as the reverse complement.
ACCTGGAAGCAGATTCGTTGCAAAAAGTTTTTTACGAACAGCGTTTCAACCTCGATACCCTGATTTACGATTTTCAGGCTGCTGATACCACTCTAAAAGTTTTAGGAGAGTTACTTTTTGAATCGGGCCGTTATGATTATGTCATTCCCGAAGATCGGTTTTTGGAAGCACCCGGCACATCACTTTTGGCCCGGGAAATTCCATGGGAAAAGGTGAACGATTTATGTGAAACTTTTCAAACCGATGCAGTACTTTCACTCGATCATTTAAAAACAAGAGTAATTACCAGTTTTGATAATGAAACATTTTTCGACCCATTCCAGGGTGGATTTAATTCGGCAGCAAGAGCCGGAATGAAAATTCAGTACGAAGCGCTGTTTCGGGTATATGATCCTTTTGAGGAAAAAATATTGTTACGCCAGTTTATTACCGATACATTGTACTGGGAGGATGCAGATGTTTCTGCACGCAGTTTACTTAGCAGGTTTACTCCTGTAAAACAAGCACTTGCTGAAACCGGAATTGTAATTGCACTTGAACTGACTGATAAAATTGCCGTTCGCTGGCGGCCTGAAAGACGAACTCTTTTTGTAAAAGGAAACTCAGAATTCCGGCAGGCCAATCAGATTGCCACCGGGGGAGACTGGCTGGCGGCGGTTGAAAAGTGGAAAGAAGTTGCAAGCAAGGCAGGTTCAAAAACATTGAAAAGCAAAGCTGAGCTAAATGTTGCACTGGGCTACGAAATTTTGGGCAACATCGATTTGGCTATTCAGTGGGCATTAAATTCGTATAACACCATGTACCGCCCGCTTACCTACGAGTATCTCGAAACCTTAAAACGAAGGAAAAACGAACTAAAAGAAACAGAATGAACTTAAAATTATTCCCGGTAATTGTCCTGGTAATTCTGGGTACATCGTGCACTGTTTACAAGGAATATCCCATCGAGATTTACAAGCCGGGCAATGCCAATGTTCCTTCTTCAGCAAAAAACGCTGCTATTGTTTACCGCAATTTTAAATACAAGGAAGACACGCTTCAACACTACTATAAAAATGATTTTCTGCTGGTTAAAGCAAAAAACGACCCTAAAAACCTGGACAGCCTCCTTGTAACTGCATGTATAAACGAACTGGCAGCCGATTTGAAAAGCAACAATGCATTCGAAGAGGTCTATATTTTCCCAACAAATATTTTTGAAAGGCATACCGGTGAACATTTAACCGATCTTCCACCCGAAATAATAGAGAGTGTTTCCCAGGCATCCGATGCTGATTTGATAATCGTTCTGGAGACTTTTTCCTCGTTTTATTCAACTTATCCGCAAACATTCGACACACCAAAAACCAACGAAGTGTTAACCGTTGCAGTTTGGGGAATTTATGACCCGGTTAAAAATGCAAATATTGAACGAAAAACCATGATTGACACGGTGTTCTGGAACGGTTACGACGACGAAGGCAATTACCGGAAAGGTTACACGCCGCCACCGCGTCTCACCGCTTTGGAAATGGCTTCGGCTTTGGCCGGTGAAAATTATGCCAAACGATTTTATGCTACCTGGCAAACCGTTAACCGGATGTATTCGGTTCCGCCACTGCCCGATTTTTCTGATGCAGCATTTTATTTTGAAGAAGGAAAATTGGACCAAGCCATTGCACTTTGGCAAAAATATGCCGACGACAGCAACGGCAAAATGGCCATCAACGCCCGATATAATTTGGCACTGGCCTACGAATTAAAGGACGATTTGGAAACCGCACAAAAATGGCTGACGGCTGCCCTTGCACTTGCGTCGAAATATAAAAGCCGAAATGATTTAAATACAATTCTGACCTACCAAAAAATTCTGGATTCCCGCAGAAAGGAGCTTTCAAAATTCAACAGAATGCAAAATGAAAACCTCCCTTAATTTGGCGCTTTTGGTTTTTACCGGAATATCTTTTTTCGGTTGTAACACATTATATAACACCAAAACAATTGGTATTGAGATTTTTGTTCCGGGAAAAGCGATTTTTCCTGAAAAATATGACACCATTGCCATTCGTTTCAATAATTTTAATTCAACCTACAATTCAAATTTTGCAGAGTATTTTGAAAACAATAAACGGTTGGTTGATACAACAAATACTGACAGTGCTGCAGCAGAGATATATTTCGACTATTTTCTTCAAACTTTAAAAGCTAACTCATATTTCAATTCAATTTTTGAGATTGAACGCGCTGATTATTCGAAATTTATTCTGTCTGATTCTCTTTTAAAATTGGGTTTTATTGAATCGGAAGACAGTTTAAATTCCTTATTCATTCCTGAAAAATATAAACCCGCTGCCAATTTTTGGTCGCTGGCCGGACGGTTTCAGCCTCAAAAAGAAAACAGCGAGGTGAAATATTTGGATCCTGAATTGGGCTTGTATTCCAAAGAGGAGTTGACTCAACTGGCCGATTCAACCCATGCCAATTTACTGTTGTCTTTGGATTATTTCACCACAATTGACAGAAAATCAACATTTAATGAACAGAGCCCCACGGGAGTATTAGATGTATTTGTAATTTCCTACTGGAATTTTTATGACCTGAATAATTTAATGCTGACTTATTACTACGACCGGGTTGACACGCTCACCTATGATTATATTGAAGGAATAGAAATCCTTCCGCCACGGGAAGAGGCCATTCAAATAGCAGCAGAAATTTCTGGCAGCCAGTTTGCCACATTTTTAGTTCCTCACTGGATTGAGGTTCAGCGTATGTATTATGGGTCAGGACAAATCGACCTCAAAAAAACGGACCAGTTGGTTACTGATGAAAAATGGTTGGAAGCGGCTGAAATTTGGAAACAACACGTAAAAAACCCGAACAAAAAAATAGCAGCCAAAAGCATGTTCAACATGGCGCTGGCCTGCGAAATGCTGGGGCAGTTGGATGCAGCGGTTGACTGGGCTGTGCAGTCGTACCATGTTTTTGGACAGAAAAACCCGTTGCACGAACAAAACTGTCTGGATTACATCAATATATTAAGTCAGCGAAAACTGGACATTAAACGAATTGAATACCAGTTTGATCCTGAATTAATTCCCTCAAAATAAAAAAGCCGATCCATATTTGAACCGGCTTCCTTTTAAAATATTCAAAAATTTTCAATTTAACTCCAGCAACACAATCGATTTTGAAGGGAGATTGACAGTTAATGAATTCCCGTTTACCGTCACATCGCTAAAACTTTTAGCTGTAACTTCTTCGGCTTTTCCAAAATCGTTGTAAGCATTCACTTTTTCAGCAGTTATGATTTCACCTTTTTCAAAAGCCACTTTGCTCAGTCCGCGTAATTCGCAGGAGATGTTCACTGCCTTGTTGGGATTCAGGTTACTGATGGTCAGGTGGATCTTCCCATCGTCCGATTTGGATGCAGAAGTTGAAATGGCCGGAATACTTTTGCCATCGAGTTCATAATTCTCTGAAACCAAATCGGTTGGCAACATGGTTGCGTCGTGATGCGCTTTATACATTTTGAACACGTAAAAGGTTGGCGTTTTTACAAGTTCAGCTTCTTGGGTGAGAATCATTGCCTGCAACACATTTACGGTTTGGGCAATGTTGGCCATTTTCACGCGATGGCAATATTTATTGAACAAGTCGAGATTTACGGCAGCCACCATGGCATCGCGCAGAGTATTTTGCTGGTAAAGGAAACCGGGATTTGTTCCGGGTTCCACATCGTGCCAAATTCCCCACTCATCAACGATCAGACCCACGCGGTTCTGCGGATCGTAGCGATCCATTATATTAATGTGATTCCTCAGCAATTCATCCATAAACAGTGTTTTGCTCATGGTCTGGAAATATTCATCTTCAGTAAACTGGGTGGCAGAACCTTTTTTGCTCCAGTTGTGGGTAATGGTGTAATAGTGCAGCGAAATTCCCTGGAAACTTCTGCCGGGATTTCCGTTTTTCATCAGGGTTTCCATCCAGTGGTAATCAGAGTCGCTTGGTCCGCAGGCAATTTTATACAACCGGTTGTCGCTGTAGTTTTTTGTATAAGTTGAATAACGGCGCATCTCGTTGGCGTAATACTCCGCGGTCATGCTTCCGCCGCATCCCCAGTTTTCATTGCCAACACCCCAGTATTTTACGCCCCAGGGTTCTTCGCGTCCGTTTGCTTTGCGCAGGTCGGTCATCGGACTGATGTTGTCGGAATTGAGGTACTCCACCCATTGCGACATTTCCTGAACGGTTCCGCTGCCCAGGTTCCCGCAAATAACCGGTTCGGCGTCCAGTTGATTGCACAGTTCCATAAATTCGTGGGTACCAAAGCTGTTGTCTTCGGTTACTCCTCCCCAGTGTGTGTTTATCATGGTTGGCCGCTGGTCGCGCGGACCTATACCGTCCATCCAGTGGTATTCGTCGGCAAAACAACCGCCAGGCCACCGCAAATTTGGAATACCCATTTCTCGAAGGGCATCCACCACATCGTTTCGAATTCCCTGTGAATTTGAGATTTCCGAATCTTCACCCACCCAAAAGCCGCCGTAAATACACCTGCCGAGGTGTTCGGAAAAATGGCCGTAAATGTGCCGGCTTATTTTTTCTTTACCAAGGTCAGTGTTCACTACAATTTTGTTTTGTGCTGAAGAGAAAAGCACCGAGAGAATAAAAACTCCGCTAAATAACTTTTTTAGTTCCATAGTATGGTATTTTAGTTTATACTTCTGTTTATCGTCGATAAAAAATTCCAGAAATAAAGATATAAAAAAAGTAATTAGTACTTTCATTATTCAAAAAAAATTTAAAAATGAACGCACCGGAAATTCATCAGCAAGGTTTCGTGTTCGTGCTTATGTTTATAGCAATGTAAGAACAACAAGGGGAACCGACCCCGGAGTCGCACAAACATCATACCTTTGATTTTTTCTATAAACATGCAATCCCCGTCTGGTTAGTCGGACAGGCCTCCGGGATTAGCAGGAACAATCCAGCATTGAGTTTTTATTGCCAGACTCTATTTCCCTGTCAACTTTATCCCGTCGGATTTAAACTCGATAAGCTTTTTCTTATAGAGATTTCCAACAGCCTTTTTGAAATTCTTTTTACTTATTCCCAGCAAAGTCTGAATGATTTCAGGGGAGGTTTTATCATTTAACGCCAAAAATCCGTTGTTTTCGCGCAACGTTTCCAGGAGTTTCTGAGAAATGGGGTCTATTTTTCCGTAGCCCGGCTTTTCCAGCAGTAAATCAATTTTATAATCCTCTCTGATTTTATTGATAAAACCTTCCAACTTTTCGCCTGGCGTCAACGTTCTGAAAACCTGGTTTTTATACAGAATCCCCCAATGCTGGTTGTTAACAATGGCTTTGTACCCGATTTCCGTTTCTTCAGCAATAAGCAGGTCCACTTTTTCGCCCGGCTGATATTCTGGAGGAACATTGTCCAGAAACTTGTCGATTTTTGCGGATGCGGCAATGCGATTGGTCAGTTTATCCAGAAAAACATAAACCAGGTAGGTTTTGCCTTCCGTCATTTTTGCTTTTTGTTCGCTTAGGGGCACCAGCAAATCTTTGGGCAGGCCCCAGTCGAGAAAAGCCCCGAACCGGTTGGTTTCAATCACTTTCAAAAAGGCAAACTCGCCCACCATGGCCAGCGGATTTTCAGTGGTTGCCACCAGCCGGTCTTCCGAATCGGTATAAATGAACACCGTAGCCTGCTCACTTGCTTTTACCTCATCGGATACAAACTTGCGGGGCATTAAAATTTCGCCCAGGTTTTCGCCATCGAGGTAAACCCCGTTCTCTGTTTCCCGAACTACGTTAAGGGTATTTATTTTTCCAATTTCTGCCATGGTATTTTTATTTTAATGAATTGATTTTAAATTTTCCAGCACACTTTCCGGCACCTGAAAAACTGTTCCGTGCCGGGTTCCTTCAGGGAAATGAATCTGGCCGGAAATGTCTTCCCAGTTTTCGAGGTCAGACGAACGCACAGCGCCCATGTTGTGTTCGATGTATTTATCAAAATAGACCACCCAATAATCACCAATTTTTACCGGCGTTGGTCCCTCGGCCCAGTAATCGCCGGTAATGGGCTCTGAAGCTTTGCTGTAGCCTTCTGTAAGCCGGTCGCTGGTAGCTACGCGGATATTTTTCTCGGCCGGGTGCCGGGTTTCATCTTTCAGGAAAAGAATGTATTTCCCGTCTTCTCTCGCCAGCGTGCCGTCAATCACGTTGAATCCCTGGTCGTAAAAAAGTTGGGTTTTGCTGAAGGTTTCAAAATCTTTGGTGGTTACATAATACATGCGGTGGTTGTAGCTGTCGTCGCCGGTGGATGCGGTTTCCGGAAACCGGCCGGGAATGGTGGTTGACCAGAAAATGATGTACTGCTCCGATGCGATATCGTAAAAAACTTCGGGCGCCCAGCAATTGCGAGCCGTGGGTTCGTGCTCCATCACCGGAATGTAATTTTGCTCCGACCAGGTGATTAAATCTTCCGAACTGGCATACCCGATTCCCTTTTCGCTCCAGCTCACGGTCCATACCATGTGAAATTTACCGTCCGGGCCGGAAATAATGCACGGGTCGCGCATGAGTTTGTCGTTGCCCACCTGCGGCGTTAAAAACGACTGGTTGTTGTTCAGCGCCACCCAGGTGAAGCCATCATAACTATACGCCAAATGCAAACCATCCTCACCATTTCCCTGAAAAAAAGAAAACATGTACACTTCGTTTTCCTGCTGAACGCATCCGGTCATCAAAAACAGTAAAATCCACGCCATCCAAATTATTCTGTTCATGTTCATTTTAAACTTATTGTTTATGAGAAAAATACCAAACGCAAAAAAACAAATATCAAATAAATTCCAAGTAAAAAACTAAATTCGAAACAAGTTAAAGTTGAGATTTTTGGAATTTAAGGCTTTGAATAATTGGAACTTATTTGTGATTTCTAATTTGCATTTTGGAGTTTCACTGTAACTCCAAACAATAAATCCCCCAAAATCTACCTTTCCTCTTTATCCACCCGACTTTTTCACTTTATACCCTTCCTCTTTCAGTAACTCCAACACCCGTTCGCGAAAATCGCCCTGAATCAGGATTTCGCCCTCTTTTACCGTCCCACCAACACCACATTTGGTTTTCAGCATTTTACCCAGTTCTTTTAAATCATCTTCGCTTCCCACAAAACCGGTTACCAACGTTACGCTTTTGCCTTTGCGTTTCTTACGGTCCAAACTCACAATCAGCTTTTGCTGTTGCGGTGGCAGGGTTTGTTCTTCTTCCTTTTCTGTTTCGAAGTTAAAATCCGGATTGGTCGAATACACCATGCCCAGTCGGTCTTTCCAGTCGTTTGCCATGTTTCCTTTCTTTCTGTTCAGGTGAACAAAGTTAGTTTTCTATGCCAATTTTTTGTAACTTTTCGCTCAAATTAAAATTGAAAACGATATGAAAACCATAGTTATTCAAATCATTCTGGCAGTAATGCTGCCGTTTGCAGCATTCAGTCAGCAGCAGGAAACGCCGCCCATTACTGTTGAAAAAATTTCAGACAACCTTTACCAGCTTTTGGGTGGCCGGGGTGCAAACGGCGGGTTTTACATTGGCGAAAACGAAGTGCTGGTCATCGATTCAAAAATGGATAAAGAGTCTGTGGAAGGCATCTTTACGGCCATAAAAGGATTTACCGACAAACCGGTCAGGTATCTTATAAACACTCATGCCGATGGTGATCATGTAAACGGCAATGAATTCTTCCCAAAAGACGTTACCATTATTGCGCACGAAAACTGCCGGAAAGAGTTTTTCCATCCCGGGCGCGACGGTTCACCTTCCAGATGGGAAAGTGAAGAATTGCTGCCATTTATTCCGCAGGTAACCTTTAACGACAAAATGCATTTGCACATGGGCAATCAAACCATTGAACTGTATTATTTCGGGGTTGGCCACACCACCGGCGATATTGTGGTGTATTTCCCAAAAGAAAAAACCGCATTTATTGGCGACCAGGTGTTCAAGGGCCGTCCGCAACTGATTCACTCCTACAAAGGCGGAAATTCATTTGAACATGTAAAAACCACCGAAAAAATGCTGGAAACCCTCGATGCCGTTCAGTTTTGCAGCGGCCATGCCGATGTTATGACCCGCGAAGATATTGAACAACATCTTGTGGAAATGAAAAAATTTCAGCAAAAAGTAAAAAAACTGGTTAACGAAGGAAAAACACTTGCTGAAGTTCAGTCCGAATTTGAATCCAGTGAGAGTCGGCTGGTGGAATCGGTTTTTGGAGAACTGCAATAACACTTTTCAGTAAATTCTTTCCTATTACTTTTCAACCTTTTATTTTAATCGTTGGTCGAATTTGTTTTAAGTTTGGCCACCGGCTGGTTACATTTGCTTAAACTATTATCTTTGTCGCTTATTTTAATACCGAAAAGAGAATTTAACATGAAGTTAGCGTTGATTGGTTACGGGAAAATGGGGAAGGAAATTGAAAAAATTGCCCTTTCACGTGGCCACCAGATTGAGCTTAAAATTGACATTAACAACCAGCAGGATTTAACCATAAAAAACCTGAGAAAATGCGATGCAGCCATTGAATTTACCATTCCGAAATCGGCAGTGGACAATTATTTTAAATGTTTCGAAGCCGGTATTCCGGTTGTGAGCGGAACCACTGGCTGGCTGGACAGGAAAACAGAAGTTCATCAAAAGTGTAAGGAGTTAAAAGGCACATTTTTCTACGGCAGCAACTTTTCGGTTGGGGTAAACCTTTTTTTCGAACTGAACCGCCAACTTGCAAAACTCATGGCTCCTCATTCAGAATATACACCGAAAATGACCGAAGTGCACCACACCCAAAAACTGGACGCACCTAGTGGAACGGCAATTAGTTTAGCCGAAGATTTGGTTGAAATTTTGCCTACCGTAAACAGTTGGGCCGATGCAAGCGATGCAACTGAAAACCAGCTTCCCATAAAATCGGAACGCGAAGGTGAAGTTCCCGGAATTCACACCATAAAATATGATTCGGAGGTAGATTACATTGAAATTACACACAGCGCCAAAAGCCGAAAAGGATTTGCCCTGGGAGCAGTTTTGGCAGCCGAATACAGCCTGGGAAAAAAAGGCATACTCACCATGAAAGACATGTTAAAAATTTAATGATAATTACGAATGATTAGAGAAATTCTTACCAATAAGTGGTTCAAATTTATCACGGTTGGTACGCTTTATACCCTTTGGGTAATCTGGCTCGGCAACTTTTGGTGGCTCATCGGCCTGGGCATTATTTTCGATATTTACATCACCGAAAAAGTACACTGGGCTTTCTGGAAAAAGAAAAATCCACCCGACGGAAAACAAACCAAAGTGGTGGAATGGATTGACGCCATTATTTTTGCTGTAATTGCCGCCACTTTTATCCGGATGTTTTTCATTGAAGCTTACACCATTCCCACTTCATCCATGGAAAAATCGTTGCTGGTGGGCGATTACCTGTTTGTGAGCAAAGTGGCATACGGGCCAAAAACACCCAACACGCCCATATCATTTCCGTTTGTACATAACACCCTTCCGCTTACCCGCACCAAAAAATCGTATGTGGAATGGATTAAACGGCCCTATAAACGCCTGAAAGGATTTGGCGACATTAAAAACAACGATGTAGTGGTTTTTCATTTTCCGGAAGGCGATACAGTAGCATTGTTCCTCCAAAACCAAAGTTATTACCAACTGGAAAGAACTTATGGACGTGAACGCATTTGGAATGACGCACGTAATTTTGGTGAAGTGGTAGCCCGCCCGGTGGATAAACGCGAAAATTACATTAAACGGTGTATTGGAATTCCCGGCGACGAAATTGAGTTAAAACAGGGCCAGATTTTTGTTAACGGTCAGCCACAGCAGCATTTCGAAGGAATGCAGCACAACTACCTGGTAAAAACCAATGGTTCGGCAATTAACCGAAAAGCCCTGGAACGGCTGAACATTGCCGAAGATGACCGTACGGTTTTCTCCAGCGAGCAATATCTGTTCCCGCTTACTGATGAAAATGTAGCAAAACTGAAAGAGTTTGCCAATGTTGTTGCTGTGGAGAAATTAGAAGAAGAACCGGGCGAATGGGATTCGATGGTATTTCCACACGATAAAAATTACCCGTGGAATGTGGACAATTTCGGGCCACTCACCATTCCGGCCAAAGGCGAAACCGTTGAACTTTCGGTGGACAACCTGTCGCTCTACAAAAGAATAATTCAGGTTTATGAAAACAATACCCTTGAAGTGAAAGACAATACTGTTTACATTAACGGCGAACCCGCTACCAGTTACACCTTTAAGATGAATTATTACTGGATGATGGGCGATAACCGCCATAACTCAGCCGACTCGCGCATGTGGGGTTTTGTTCCCGAAGACCATGTGGTGGGCAAAGCCAGTTTCATCTGGCTGTCGCTCGACAAAGATAAATCGTTGCCAAAAAAAGTGAGACTCCGCCGGATGTTTCAGTTTATTAAATAAAACTTAAAAACTAATTTTTAAAAGGATAGCAGGTTTCTGTTATCCTTTTTTTTATCTTCGAAATAAATTTAATTACCATGAGTGCCGTAATCATCATTCTTTTAATACTTGCCATTTTGCTGGTCATCTTTACTATTCAAAATTCAGAAACAATTGGTATTAACTTCTTTTTATGGGAAATACCGAATGTTCCGCTGGTGTTGCTCATTCTTTGCTGTGTTTTGTTAGGCTACATTATTGCCGCGGTTTATTTTTATCCGCGTGTTTGGAAACTCAAACGCGATTACAAACATGCAGTAAAATCGGGTAAAAAACTGGAAGAGAAGCTGGCAACTCAGGAAACAGTAAAACCGGGCCCGGAAGGAATTGAATTGGATGTAGATGATGATGAAAACGACAGTGGATTTTTTAAAGAGTAGAAATGCCTCAGGATAATGCCATCCTCCTCAGCACGGCCTGTTTCCCGCCGGTGCAGTATTTTTCGAAACTGGTGCAGTTTGAAAAAATTTACCTGGAACAATTTGAAAATTTTACCAAACAAACCTACCGCAACCGCTACGAAATTTTAGGCGCCAACGGAACTATTCCGCTTGTAGTGCCCGTTGTAAAAGGGCGTGGCCGGAAAATAAAAATCAGGGACCTGAAAATTTCGTACGACACCGAATGGCAGCGTAACCACTGGCGAACCATTTTTTCAGCGTACAACTCCTCCCCTTTTTTCGAATTTTACAAAGACGATATTCAGCCGTTTTTTGAAAAATCGTGGAAATTTTTATTCGATTTTAATCTCGAAATACTGGAAATCCTTTGCGAACTGCTGGAGCTTGAACCCAACCTGGTTTTAACCGAAGATTTTGAACAGGTACCGGAAAGTACGCTCAATTTTCGCGAAGCGATTTCGCCCAAAAAGCATCGCATTGAATCCGACCCGCAATTTACCCAACAACCTTACACCCAGGTTTTTCACGAAAAATTAAGATTTGTACCCAACCTCAGCATTTTGGACTTGCTGTTTAACGAGGGGCCAAATAGTTTGAATGTAATTGAAAAGTCGGTTCAATCAAACTAATTTTGACGGGGCTCAGAGCCCCGTCAGGATTAATACTTTGGTTACCGTTTCACCACCAACTTGCCTGTTAAAATTTCATCGTTATATTTTACTCGCACCAGGTAAACGCCTTCTTTCCAGCCGGCGGTTTGTATTTTGGCGCTTTGCCCGCGCAGGTTGGTTAGTTTGGTTTTTAACTGTTGCATTTCCGAATACACCTCCAAATCCCATGGGGCGTTTTCGTCGAAAGTTTTTTC
>NZ_JAWLCI010000079.1:0-21777 GCF_041687215.1 Mariniphaga sp. | reverse complement strand
TACGGGATGTTTGTTTTTGTACACCCTGAAAATACTGATAATTCAGCTATTTTTAGGTAACAAACTCCCTTTTTTTATGAATAATTCAGGTTAAACTCAGTCTGAATTATTTTTTCAGAAAAGGATGGTAATCACCTTTTAATCCAACCGGTTTAGCATTTCTCACATAATCGGTTAATATTATACTTTCGCGGGCATCGTCTATTCCAAATCCGTTTCCGTTGAGAATATTCTGGTAGGTAACCGTGTGCAAATCGGTAAAACCACCGCTGAATTCAATTTCCTTCCCATTTACGGTGATGGAGCGGTAGGTACGCATTCCTTTTTCGGTGGCTTGTGGCGGAAGGTCACTGTTGTCGAGGCTGAGAAACCAGCGCACCCGGGCTTTTTCAAGCTGCAGAAAACCGGCGGCTTTATGCGGTCCGTAGTGGTGCACAATGTTTTCTTTCACGTCGCCAAAAATCCAGGTAATCATATCGAAAAAATGAATGCCAATGTTGGTGGCCACGCCTCCCGATTTGGAAACATCGCCCTTCCAGCTTTTCAAATACCACTTTCCGCGGGTGGTGATGTAGCTCAGGTCGATGTTGTAAATTTTATCGCCACCTTCGTCAATTTCCTTTTTCAGCGCCAGAATAGTGGGATGGTAGCGCAACTGTAAAATGGTATAAACATTTTTCCCGGTTTCTGCTTCAATATCTTTAATAATACGCATATCTTCCGGGTAAACCACCAGCGGTTTTTCGCAAATGGCATGGGCGCCGTTTCGCAGGGCAAACCTGATATGCGACGGGTGCATGTGGTTGGGCGTGCAAATAGTCACATAATCGATAGGTTTTCCTCCACGCCGGATATCATCCATATATTTATCCATGTTTTCAATTTCCAGGAAAAACTCGGCATCCGGGAAATAGCTGTCTATGCGGCCCATCACATCGAAACGGTCGGTGGCGCAAACCAGTTCGTTTCCGGTTTCCTTTATGGCTTTCATGTGGCGGTCGGCAATGTAACCGGCCGAACCTATCAGTGCAAATCGTTTCATATTTTTGTTTTATGCTCGCAAAGGCGCGAAGACGCGAAGGAAAGATCCTTCTTTGTGCCTTTGCGTCTTTGCGTGATATTTTTCTTTAAATCAGTTTCAAAAAACCGCCAGCTAAGATATACTTTTCTCCGGTTTCGGGGCAAACGAGATTGTCACCCAAAATGGCACCCGAGCGGCTTACCCACCCTTTTTGTCGGGCTGGAACGCCAACCATCAGTGAATACGGTTTAACGTCTTTTGTAATTACAGCGCCAGCGCCTATAAAGCAGTATTCTCCTAACGTAATTCCGCAAACAATGGTGGCGTTGGCGCCAATGGTAGCGCCTTTTTTTACCAGTGTTTTTTTGAATTCCTTCTTGCGGTTAACGGCACTGCGCGGATTCACCACGTTGGTAAAAACCATGGACGGGCCAAGAAAAACATCGTTTTCGCAAACCACCCCCTCATAAACCGACACGTTGTTTTGAACTTTTACGTTTTTGCCCAAAACTGCCTTGTGTCCAACAAAAACATTTTGCCCCAGCACACAATTCTCGCCAATTTGTGCGGTTCCCATCACATGGCAGAAATGCCAGATTTTAGTGCCGATTCCTATTTGAGCGCCGTCGTCAACTACGGCTGTTTCGTGGATAAATAGTTTATTCATTGTGTTTTTATTCCTTTGCGTCTTAGCGCCTTTGTGTGGAAATTTTCCTCGCCAAGAATCCAAGGCGCAAAGATTATTTATTGAAAAATTCCTTTATGCTACTTGTTATATATTCCAGCTCTTCTTCCTTCAACTCGGTGTGCATGGGCAGCGAAAGCACGGTTTCGGCCAGGTGTTCGCTTACGGGGAAATCGCCTTTTTTGTATCCAAGGTACTGGTAGGCTTCCTGCAAATGAATCACTCCCGGATAATAAACCATTGAAGGGATTCCCTTTTCATTCAGAAATTGCTGCAACTCGTTTCGCCTGCTGGTTTGAATAGTGTATTGGTGAAACGTGTGTGTACTGTAATTCACTCTTTGTGGCAGTTGAATTTCTTCGATACCTTTCAAATGCTCATCATACCAGGCCGCTGCCTGTTGCCGGGCTCTGATGTGCTTGTTGAAATATTTCAGCTTCACGCTTAATACCGCAGCCTGAATACTGTCGAGCCGCGAATTGACCCCGATGCGTTCATACTGGTATTTCGCTTTCATGCCGTGGTTGGCAATGGAACGGATGACAGAAGCCAGCTTTACGTCACCGGTAAAAATGGCACCTCCATCGCCAAATGCACCCAGGTTTTTTGACGGAAAAAATGAATTGCATCCGATGTGCCCTATAGTTCCTGCTTTCTTTTGTGTGCCGTCGCTGAAAATATAATCAGTTCCCAACGCCTGGCAGGCGTCCTCAACTATGAACAGGTTGTGTTTTTCTGCCATTTTAAGCATCGGTTCGAGGTAAGCACACTGCCCAAAAAGATGTATCGGTAAAATGGCTTTCGTTTTTGGAGTGATTGCTTTTTCAACTTCATTTTCATTCAGGTTGAATGTGTCGGGATGCACATCAACAAAAACCGGTTTTAAGCCAAGCAAAGCCAGCACTTCCACGGTTGCAATAAACGTAAACGGCGAAGTAATCACCTCGTCGTCCGGTTGCAGGCCAAGTGCCATAAATGCAATTTGCAGCGCGTCGGTTCCGTTACCGCAGGCAATTACATTAGTTTGAAGGTAGTTGGAAAGTTCCTTTTCAAACTCCAGCACTTTCCCGCTTTTTATAAATTGTGTGGATTTTATCACCTCCTGCATGGCAGCGTCAATCTCCTCCTTCATGGTGAGGTACTGCCCGTAGGTGTCGCACATGTGAATTTTTTCCATATTTTCTTTTTTACCGCAAAAGCCTTATCTTGTATAACACTTTTTCCGCAAAATTAGATTTTCTTTTGTTTCTCTTTATCTTAGGTGTTATATTTCTTCAATGACAATAAAAATATATCATGTCATTCAATTGCAAGGCAAATGAAAATATAGCTTATATATTTGTATCAAAAAATAGTTACTATGAAAATTTTAATGGTTTTAAACTCTCATTTCCCACCTGATTCAAGAGTTGAAAAGGAAGCTATTAGTTTGCTGGAGGAAGGTCATGAAGTTCATATAATTTGTTATTTAAAACACGATCAAAAGAATAAAGAGAAATTTCAGTCCATTACAATTCACAGAATCAACTGTTCTGATTTTTTTATCAATAAACTAAGTGCCCTTGCTTTGATATATCCATATTATTTTAAAAAGTGGAAAAAAGAAATAGAAAAGATATTTATCCGGCACCAGTTTGATGCCATACATGTCCATGACTTGCCACTCAGCAAAGTAGGCTACTATTTTAAAAAAAAATTCGGTTGTAAGCTAATTTGTGACCAGCATGAATTTTACAGTGACTGGATCAAAAGAACAGCACATATGAATACATTAACTGGTAAATTGGTTAGTAAATTTTCCAATTGGGGGAAATATGAAAAAAAATATCTGTCGCTGGCTAACCTGGTAATTACAGTCGCCGAACCTTTAAGGATTAATTATATTAAAAAATATAAATTGGATGCAGATAAAATAATTACTGTTCCCAATACTCCCACAAGAAAAATATATAACCTGAATAATATCAATAATGAAATTATTGAAAGATATAAAAATGACTTTATTATATTTTATGCCGGAGGCATTGATATATTAAGAGGAATTGATACAGCAATCATTGCTTTAAAAAGCATACAAAAAGAAATACCAAATGCCAAAATACTTCTTTGTGGGAGAATTGTACATCCGTATGACCCAATTAAAACTGCCAAAAAGTATGGAGTTGAAAGTTCTGTGATATTTAATGGTTGGATTAATGAAGAGGAACTTCCATCCTACATTGCTGCAAGTAATGTTTGTTTTTTTACCCCTCCGGCAAATAGGGAAGAAATAAACAATACAATAGCTACAAAGATTTATCAGTTTGCAATTATGCAAAAACCTATAATAGTAAGTGATGCTAAGTTAATGAAAGAATTTGTAGTAAATAATAATCTTGGAATTTCAGTAAAAACAGGAGATAATTTAGGTTTTGCCAATGCAGTTTTGAACATTGCAAAAAATAAAAACTTATTTCAGAAAAGCAGTTCTAATATCGGGGAAGAATTTTTTTGGGAAAGAACAGTTAATGAATTAATAACCAGTTATTCTTTACTAAATTCAAAACAGCAGTGATTCATTGATTTTTATTTTTTAAAATTCATGAGTATTTTGTCTTTCAAAAGATCTACATCTTCCGAAATTTTAAAGCCTACGGTTAGCGCAACAAAAATTATTGTGAACAGGGTACTTCGCAAAAAAATGTCGGGTAAAAGCTGAACCTGGGGTATTAAAGTGGAAACAAGGACTGACAGGACAAAAACAAAAGCAGCAACCAGAATTTTTCGGTCAAACGGCTGCATTTTGTATTTCAATTTTAAAAAGAGAAAACGCATGAAGTTATTCGCTGTTAGAGAGGCAGCTATTGCAATCGCAGCTCCGGTTATGCCCCACAACGGAACAAGTATGAACATGGTTACGACCACCAGCACAATTAAAATCAGAATAAAATAGAGTGCCACCCTGTAATGTTCTGAGAAGGCAATTATTTGTGCATTTGCGCCGGTCATCATGTCAACCAGGTAGCCAAGTCCAATAAAGAAAATAACCCATTTCGCCCCTTCGTAATCAGGACCGAGAATAACCAGAATGTTGTCGATGTTTATCCAGATTCCGCCGAATAAAAAAGCACCGATGATAAATTGGTTCAGGCAGCTTCGGCGGTAAATGTCAGCAATGTAGCCCAAATCTTTGCGTTTAAAGGCATCTGCAATCAGGGTGCCTGAAATACGCAAAAGCGTGCGCGAAGGGATGATTACCAGTGTTCCAAAAAAGAAAGCAATGGCGTAAACTCCTGTTTCGCCTAATCCCAGCAGTTGATTTATCAGAATTTTATCGATATTAAAAACAATGTTGCTTCCAAGTCCGGTTAAAATACTGAAAAATCCCACGCTAATCATCTCTTTTCGTAAGGTGGGTTTAACGAATTGCAATTGTGGCCTGAAACTAATTTCCTTTTTTATTCCCAGGTAAACAAAAATGACTACACCTTTGGCACAAACAGAAGCTGCATAAGTCAGTATTAAAAAATGAAGGTTAATAATCTGAAAAACAAAAAGTAGTGTTGCCAGTAAAATCAACAATCGTTGCAAAAATTCCTGCAAAAATGTACCGAATACGGCATCGTACAATAGTTTGTTAAACACATCGAGTTGAGTGAAAAGCAGGGTAAAAAAAGTTAGGGGAATCAGCAAATACAGATAATCGGCAAACAGTTTCGATTTTTCGAGATTGCTTTCTACAAGCCACGAATTCATAAACCAAAACAAAATCAGGAAAAGGGAAAATCCCATAAACATTACTGCAAAAGCGATAAAAAGGTAGCCATTGTGGTTGTTTTCCCTGTTTCTGAACCAGGGGAAAAGACGACCGGTAATTCCCTGAAAACCAAGGGAAGATAACTGGGCAAACAGCACCGACCAGGCTAAAAGTAAGCTGAATAATCCAATGGTATCGGTAGTCAGGTAATTTGGGAAAAGATAACCTGTGGTGATAAATCCTATACCCACGCCCAAATAAGACCAAATGCTTCCCTTGATACTTTGATTAATGATTATTCCCATTTATATGGCTTAAGCGTAATAAATATTTATTTTTGTTCAGAACTTTTTGAAATTCATTTTAACTATGGCAAAGATAACTTGCTTCCGTAATATTTTTATCAATATCGGAATAATCCTGTTTTTTATTGTTTTGGCGTATGCTTACATGTTTCCGCTTCTTGAAGGCAAGACTCTTGAAATGGATGACATTATGCATTTTAAAGGTATGTCGAAAGAACTGGCGGATTACCGGGAGGCAACCGGCGAAGAAGCAATCTGGACCAACAGCATGTTTGGCGGAATGCCAGGGTATTTGATTTCAGTATTATATCCGGGGAATATAAGCAGCCACATTACCGGAAGCATTAGGAAAATCTTTTCCATTGCTTCGTTTCTTATATTGTATATGGTTGGTTTTTTTATTTTATTATCAAGCCTGAAAATCAACCGCTGGTTATGTGTTGTCGGAGCTGTTGCATTTGCTTTCACATCTTATTTTCTGATTATTTTAAATGCTGGTCACATGACAAAAGCCAATGCCATTGCCTGGCTTGGACCTGTACTTGCAGGTGTTTTGCTGGCTTTTCGCGGTAAACATCTTGCCGGAAGTTTGTTGTTTGCCATTGCATTTTCGCTTGAACTGGTTTCAAATCACCTCCAGATTACCTACTACGGTTTTTTAATGATAGCCATTCTGGGTTTTGTAGAATTGATTTTTGCCATTAGCGAAAAAACGCTTCCTGCTTTTTTCAAAGCTTTTTTGTTTTTGCTGGCAGGAGCAGTTGTTGCCGTTGGAATGAATTTTTCCCGCCTTTATACAACATGGGAATATTCTAAAGACACCATCCGCGGACCATCGGAACTGACAGCGGACAATGAAAACAAAACCAGCGGACTCGATAAAGATTATGTCGTTCAATGGAGCTACGGAATCGATGAAACGCTGACATTGCTTATCCCCAACTTTAAAGGTGGTGGTAGTCAGATTCATCCGGGAGTTGATTCAGAAAGTTACCGGGCTTTGCAAAGCCAGGGAGTGCAAAATCCGCGGCAGGTTATTCAGGGAGTTAGTATGTACCACGGAGACCAGCCTGGCACTTCAGGACCGGTTTATGTGGGCGCTATTATTGTACTTTTATTTGTACTGGGATTGTTTGTGGTGAACGGCAGAATGAAATGGTGGCTGGTTTCGGCCACAATTGTTTCCATCGTGCTTTCGTGGGGTGGAAACATCATGGGGCTCACCAGTTTTTTGCTCGATTACCTCCCGTTTTACAACAAATTCAGGGCGCCCAGCATGACGCTGGTGATTGCTGAGTTTACCATGCCGCTGCTTGGAATCATTGCATTAAACGATATTCTTACCGGAAAAGTGGATAAGAAAATCTGGCTAAACGGTTTGAAATGGTCTGTTATAATATCAGGTGGACTTTCGTTGATTTTTGCAGTGATCCCCGGAATTTCAGGCAGTTTTACCAATGCTACAGATGCCATGCGTTTTCCCGACTGGCTGATGGACAGTGTAATTGCCGACCGGAAGTCCATGTTTCGTGCAGATGCCTTCCGTTCGTTTTTGTTTATCGCACTGGCTGCCGGAGCTATGTATCTGTGGCACATCAAAAAAATAAAAACGACGCCATTTATTGCCATTCTGGGAGTTCTCATTTTAGTCGATTTGTGGCCCGTGGACAAACGGTACCTCAACAACGATCACTTTGTACCAAAACGGCAGGCTGAAAATCCTTTTCCGATTACGCCAGCAGACCAGGCTGTTTTGCAGGATAACGACCTCTACTATCGTGTTTTACCTTTACAAAATCCGTTTCAGGATGCAAGGGCTTCGTATTATCACAAAAATGTTGGTGGCTACCACGCGGCAAAACTGCGCCGCTATCAGGAACTGATTGACCATCACCTTCAACCCGAAATGCAAAAAATGGTGACCGGATTGCAAGCCGGTTCTCCCATCGATTCAACATTTCGACAACTTTCAGCGATAAATATGCTGAACACCCGTTACATCATTTTCGATTTGAACCAGGCTCCCATTCGCAATCCGCATCCACTAGAAAATGCATGGTTTGTGTCCGATTTTAAAATGGTGGGGAATGCCGACGATGAAATCAAAGCTATGGAAAGTTTCGACCCGGCAGAAACGGCCGTTGTTGATCAACGTTTTATAGAACACGTGCAGGGAATTACGGTAGCCAAAGACCGGGCGGGTAAAATTGAACTGACTGAATACCAGCCCAATTATCTGAAATATGATTTCAGTGCCACAAGCGACCAGTTTACCGTTTTCTCTGATATTTATTACGATAAAGGCTGGAATGCATACATCGACGGAGAACCGGTTCCTCATTTCAGGGTGAATTATGTTTTGCGCGCCATGATTATTCCGGCGGGTCAGCATACTGTGGAATTCAAATTCGAACCGAAGTCGTATTATATGGGAAATAAAGTTTCGCTGGCCAGCTCATTGCTGTTGATTTTGGCCATTGCAGGTTACGGTTTTATGCAATTCCGAAAACGTAAAAATCAACCCGAAAAATAAGATTCGGATGGAGTCGCGATTGCCTGCCGGTTTTTTTCAGCGAAACGTTTTGGAAGTTGCTCCTGAATTGCTGGGAAAAATTCTGGTCCGTCAATTCGACGATTGCAAACAGAAAAAGTATGTCATTACCGAAGTGGAGGCATACAGCGGTGATGGCGACCTGGCCTGCCACGCCAGCAAAGGCAAAACACCCCGTACCGAAGTTATGTTTCGCGAGGGAGGCCTGGTTTACGTTTACCTTGTTTATGGAATTCATTGGTTACTGAATATTGTTACGGGAAAAGAAGGTGATGCCTCGGCAGTTTTGATTCGCGGATTGGAAGGCATTGAAGGGCCTGGCCGGGTTGGCAAAGCACTCTGTTTGGACAAATCGTTTTACGGAGAAAACCTGTTCAAATCAAACAGAATTTGGATTGAAAATTCAGAAAAAAAGGTGGAATTTACCATTTCGCCCCGCATTGGAATAAATTATGCTGGAGAGCCGTGGGTAAGCAAACCCTGGAGATATCTTCTTATTTCTCCAAAATAAACCGGTCGTAAATCCACAGAAAAACCACAGCAGAAACTGCCACTCCGGCATACACGATCCAGATATTCGACGGATTGTAATTCACCCATAAAAATTGAATAAGTTCCGGTGTGGTCATTCCCATTTTTTCAGCCGCTGAAGCAATAAAATCATTTTTACTGAACGTATCAGAAATTTCGGGGATAGATATGCCACGTTTGGCCACCTCAAGCTTTAATAAAGAAATATCATCGGCAATGCGCTCGTAAACGCCACCTGATAGCCAACCGGCCAGTTGATGCCCGGCAGCTATGGGCAAAAATGATGTGCCCATGTAGAGTGCTTTTTTATCCTCCGGTGCAATTCGACCCACGTATTCGGTAAATTTAGGTGAGCTGGCCATTTCGCCCAAAGCAAAAACAAGAATTCCCAACAAAATAAGCCAACTGTTCTGGTTCGAGAACATCAGACTTAAACCGCCTGCCAAAACCAGAATTCCACCCATCATGGCAGCCAGCGGCCTGAAGCGCATGACAAAAGCAGAAACCATTAACTGAAAAACGATAATAAAAAAGGCATCCATACTACCAAGCGTAACAGCAGTTATGGTTCCTTCAGGTGTTCCTATTGCCTCGGCCAGCCATGGCCAGATGGAATAAATACCATCATACAACGCAGAAGTGTCCACCCACTGGTCAACAAAAACAGGGAAAGAATAATACAGTTGGTTAAATGCAGTCCAAAAAAGAATCATGATAATCAAAAACAAAACATACTTCCAGTTTTGAAGGGTAATGCCAATATTTACAAAGGCATTCCCAATACTTTTCAAAAGTGAAGAACCTTTTTCCTTGACAACCGGTTCGTGGAAGAAAAATGCAGTAATAAAGTAATTGATAGACATGGTGATGATGGACATGTAAAACACAAAGTCCCACGATTTTTGCATCAGTACACCGGCAATAAAAGGTCCGATAAACCCACCGATATTTACCATCATATAAAAAATCCCAAACCCGATGGATGAAGTTTCTTGCGTGGTATTCCTGGCAATCATGGCCGAAATAATGGGTTTGAAAAGTGCACCTCCAACACAGGTCCAGATGAAAGCAAAAAACATCCAGCCAAATGTTTCAAAACTTCCAATCATATAAAACCCGGTGATGTAAACTGTAAACGAAAGAAACAGGATGCGTTTGTATCCTACCTTGTCTGCAATGGCGCCGGTTATTACCGGTAAAAAATAAAGCAGCATAGAACCGGTTCCCATAATAACACCTTTTTGGGCCTGGGTAAGTCCCAGTGCACCCGTATCTTTGGAGTTGACCAGGTAAAGGGCAAATGCCATGTAAAAGCCGTACCATGCCCAGCGCTCGAACAATTCAATAACATTGGCTGCCCAAAATGTAGTATTGTATTTTTTAATTACCGATACGAATCCCATTGCGTTTCATTTAAAAAATTAAAGCGCGCAAGGTAGCGAATCAGGAAAAAAGAAACAAGGTAAATTTATGGGGCCCGGGCAAAATTATTTCAATCTGAAACTCGATATTCGGATGGCCTAATTACGATAAATTAAAGTCTTCAAGAAAAATCGTCATCAGAATAATAATCATAATGGTTAAAAACAACATGATGAAGAAGCCGACCACACCAATCTGGAATCCTTTTTTAACTTTTTCAGTTCGTGTTGCGGAAATGAGATATTCAACGGAATGCAAAAGATTTTCAGGAGCTTTTTCATTTTTAACGATGTAATCGGCAGCACCCTGCTTCATAATATTAACAGCTACTTCCACATCGTTTTGTCCGCTAAGAAAAATAAAATCTATCTCCGGATGGTCCAACTGAACTCTTCTCATCAGTTCCATCCCTGAAATTCCTTCAAAAGAATAATCCAGAACAATAATATCTGGTTTATGGTGAATGGCTTTCAGGCACTCCTCGCCGGTTTTAAATGTTTTAAGATTTGTGTATTTTTTTTGTTGAAGGTAACCAACAATCAAATCTTTGTAAATAACACTGTCCTGAACAATGTAGATGAGCGGATTCTTTGTTTTTTGCATAGCAGCCCGATTAATTATTGATGATCATAAAAATACCACATTTTTTTTCAGAAATCAAACATACTGAAAATTATAATTGAATTTAATGAGATTACTGGTTTTTGAATACTACTAACCTAACTTCGTAAAAACAAGCTTTACCTCCTTGTGGGCTGCATTGAACCTGGCGACTGCCCTCCGGGTTGAAACATATTGTTTTGCTGCTCGCCGGTATTAAATTGTTGTTCGCTCTCCTGCCGTGCTTTTTCTTCGGCTTCTTTTCTCAGTTGCTCTTCCAGTTCTTTGTCTCTGATGTTTTTGGTAAAGGCAGGATCTGGTTTTAAATCCCAGCTTAAATTGTTATCCCAGTTCGATCTTACTTTTATCACCTCATTAATGTAGGCCACTCTTTCGGGTTGAACTCTGTCCTGATAACTACCGGCATTCCATTTCCCGTCTCCGTTAACATCGTAAATCACCTTCACCTTGTATTTTTCCGGTGCCAGATATTCAAAAACCACTGTACTGTTTTCTTTTACTACTTTCTCCTGTAAAACTTTTTCCGCATCATTATTCTCGAGTAGTTGTACCAAAACCTGATTTTCAACACTGAGCAATTCCAAATTGATTGTTCCGTAATAATCATCAGGCCTTGTTTTAAATGTGTTAGACAGTTTTCTGCTCGAAATGTCGTAAATATTTATACATGCTGCTGAATCAATTTCAAGGGTATAACTGGTTTCACTTTCCCAGGGAAATGAAATCCGGTAAGTTCGCCACAAAACCGAATCCTTAACAAATTTAAATGCAAGCGGGGTTTTGAGTGTATCTTCTGCCAGATAAACTGATATGGAAGCAGAATCAAGATATTTAACCGGATGTGGTGAGGTTAACAAAATGTCTTTATTCAAATCAAATCCGGTACTACTCAAATTGGTTGTCCAGTTAAATTGTTGAACCGGCGGTGGGCCTTCCTCTTCATCGTCTCGTGTTCGCCTTCTGGCACGTCTTGAGTCTTCTTCCCTTTCGGTAAACTGCATGTCAACGGTATCTTTATGAACGTAAAGCAGACCTATTGAATCAAGCTGATAATAAGAAAGTTCCATTCTTAAATTTTCTTTTGCAGCCAATGTAGTGTCGGCAATCCACATGGTTAGCGAATCAAAATTCTGATTAGGTTCCAGCACATACCAGTTGGGCACAACGGTGTCAACAAGCTGAATATTAAATGTATCGCTTACCGGTTCGTTAAAAACAAAAGTGGCCTGGAAGCGCGAATCCCTTTTTGAAGTTTTCAGGTACTGTTCGAAAATCCTTTCCGTGAACTGTCTCAAATAAATCGGTTCCGGCAGAAAATGTATATGACCGGCAATTAAAAGCGAATCGGCTCCGGTTGCTAATGTATCAGCTTCGGCATGAAAATGTGCAGAAGGAACAACCAGGGTATCGTGAAAAGCAATCTCTTCAGCGCCTTCGTTGTAACGCAGGTCGTTGTTCAAATCGTTAAAGGAAAAGAGATGATATTCTCCTTCCGCAATATTGTCGAAAAGGTATAATCCTTCCTCGTCGGTTTTTGCAATATAATCGGGCTGAAGTGTGTAAACAGCCGAATCGTGCAGATTTTTATGCAGTAAAACCAGCGTATTCTCTACCGGTTCAAGGTTAAATCCTTTTATAACTTTTCCTGCCACTCTGAGGGTGTCGAGCGTTTCGCCGGTGCTCATTAAAAAACGTAAACTCTCGTAAGGATTTCTTTCGTTATTGTCAACTATGGAATTTTTAAAATCCAGCGAATAGGTCATACTGTCGCGCAAATCCTCATTGAACCGCACAATCAGGGTTTTCGATTTGGTAAGAATTGTGAGCCGTTTTTCCAGTGGCGGCGACACTACAAGCATTTCCGAAACCTGGTCGGGAATAATAAATTCATCGAAAGTAAGGCGCACTTCGTTTCCGTCAAAATTCAACGATTTGTAAAGGGGTTGTGTTCCAACCAAAACCGGTGGTATGGAATCGCGCGGACCGCCAGTGGGCATTCCCTGGTTGGCACACGACGAAACAATTACAATCCAGGCAAACCCTGCTACAATAATATATGGTAATTTATCGAGTATCTTCATTATTCAAAAAAACGACCCACAAACATACAAATTCCTGCAAACAATGAATGTTAGGAGTTGTTAATTCTCGTATAATTAAACTAACTTGCCAAAGATTTTAAACAAGAACAAATGGCCAAAAAGAAAAAAAAAGAACACAGAAAGCTGAAAAATTCAGTCACGTTTAATAAGAAAAAATTAAAAAATGCCATCCTGTCGGCGTTGTACGAAGAGCCGGGGAAAGTGGTCAATTACAAACAAATTTCTTCATGGCTGGGAGTTAAAGATTCTGAAGGCCGTCATTTAATAAATGTAGTACTGGAAGAGCTTAAAGACGATGAATACCTCGAACAAATTTCGCGTGGCAGGTACCGGCTGAAAGCAAAAACAGGAACCATTTGCGGTGTGGTTGAACTTCAGCGACAGGGATTTGCATACGTAAACAGCGACGAGGTGGACCGCCCGATTCTGGTTTCGGCACACAATCTGAACAATGCCATGGACGGTGATAAAGTTAGGGTACATTTGTATGCACGCCGTAAAAAACACGACCTGGAAGGCGAAGTAACCGAGATTGTGGAACGGGCCAAAACCATTTTTGTGGGAACCGTTCAGATGTCCCGAAATTTTGCTTTTCTGTTACCTGCCGGAAAAGTTGGATTCGATATATTTATTGCCAAAGAAAACCTGAACGGAGCCAAAGACGGACAAAAAGCAATTGCCGAAATTACTGAATGGCCGCCCAAAGCACGCAGTCCGTTTGGAAAAATTACCGAAGTACTTGGCGACACCGGCAACAACGACGCCGAAATGCACGCCATTTTAGCCGAATTTGAACTGCCCCACAAATTTCCTGAAAAAGTGGATTTAGTGGCAGAAAAAATTCCGTTCGAAATTCCGGAAGAAGAGTACAAAAAGCGCCGCGATTTTCGGGAGGTAACTACTTTTACCATCGACCCTGCTGATGCCAAAGATTTCGACGATGCCCTTTCGCTGCAAAAACTTGAAAACGGGAATTGGGAGGTTGGCGTTCACATTGCCGATGTTACCCATTACGTAACACCTAACTCGATAATGGAAGATGAAGCCCAAAGCCGGGCTACCTCGGTTTACCTGGTCGATCGGGTGGTGCCCATGCTACCGGAAAGGCTTTCCAATGGGGTGTGTTCTCTGCGACCGAACGAAGATAAACTCTGTTTTTCTGCCGTTTTTGAATTAACCGAAGAGGGGAAAGTGGTAAAACAGTGGTTTGGAAAAACGGTAATACATTCCAACAAAAGGTTTGCCTACGAAGATGCACAGGAAATTATTGAAACCGGCAAAGGAGAGCTTGCAGAAGAGGTACTGAAGTTAAACGATTTGGCCAAAAAACTTCGCAGTCAACGGTTCAAAAATGGCTCTATTGCATTCGAACGGGTGGAGATTAAATTTAATATTGATGAGAACGGCAAACCACTTTCCGTTTACTTTAAAGAAGCAAAAGAATCCAACCAGCTCATTGAGGAATTTATGTTACTGGCCAACAAAAAAGTGGCCGAATTCATTGGCAAAACCAATGGGCGGAAAAAGCCCAAAACATTTGTTTACCGCATTCACGACAAACCCGACCCCGACAAGCTGGAATCGTTTAATTCGTTTATCAGCCGCTTTGGTTATGGCATTCAGCTTCAATCTGTAAAAACCATATCCAGCTCTATGAACAATCTGCTCGACCACGTTAAAGGTAAAAAGGAACAAAATGTGGTGGAAACACTGGCCATCCGAACCATGGCCAAGGCCGCATATTCTACCCGCAACATCGGCCACTACGGACTGGCTTTCGACCATTATACCCATTTTACTTCGCCCATCCGCCGGTACCCGGATATGATGGTGCACCGGCTTTTGGAAAAATACCTGGAAGACGGACGCTCGGCCAGCGAACAGAAATACGAAGATCTTTGCCGCCACTCTTCCGATATGGAAACACGTGCCGCCAATGCTGAAAGAGCCTCCATAAAATACAAGCAGGTGGAATTTATGCAAGACCATGTGGGAGAAGTATATCCGGGAGTGATTTCAGGAATTACCGACTGGGGAAT
This sequence comes from Mariniphaga sp., assembly GCF_041687215.1. NCBI lineage: Bacteria > Pseudomonadati > Bacteroidota > Bacteroidia > Marinilabiliales > Prolixibacteraceae > Mariniphaga > Mariniphaga sp. The sequence continues at coordinate 6,764 of NZ_JAWLCI010000079.1, read as the reverse complement.
TTATGTGGAGTTGGAAAATAAAATTGAAGGAATGATTCCCATTCGCGAACTGGATGACGATTTTTATATTTTCGATGAAAAAAATTATGCTTTGGTTGGAAGACACAAGCACAAAAAATACCAGTTGGGCGACGAAATTACCATACAAATTTTGCGTACCAACCTGGAGAAAAAGCAGCTTGATTTCAAACTGGCAGACAACAAAGAGCCAAAGGATTCAGAAAGTTAAAAGTGAAAATCCCGGAAATTAAAGGGCTTGTGGAATATTTGAAACAGACTCGCCTTTTTTAGTCGAAAAATTAAATGTGTATTGAGTAAAATAAATATTTATATTTGTTTACTTTTTAATGCATCAAAAAAAGGGAATTAAAATGCAGACCAACTTGGAAAATGGTACAAAAAGAGACCTCAACAGGGAGAATATCCTGAAAATTGCACGCGAAATATTTAGTAAATACGGCTATAAAAAAACTACACTCGACGATATTGCCAATGCTGTACGTAAAGGTAAAAGTTCGCTTTACTACTATTTTGCCAGTAAAGAGGATTTGTTTCAGGCGGTGATAATGAAAGAGGTGGAAATTCTGGCCCATGAGCTGGAAATTGTGATTAACCGCAACACCGACCCGGTGGATAAACTGCGCGATTATGTATTAACCAAACTTACAACCTTTCGAAGTCTGGCCAACTTTTACCACGCCATCGAAAACGATATTACTGCCATCGAGTTTATAGAAGAGGTGAAACGCCGTTACGAGCAGGATGAAATCCGGATGATTAAACGCATTCTGATTGAAGGTGTACGTAAAAACGAATTTGAAATTTACGATTTTAACCTGGCAGCCATTGGAATTACCACCGCCATTAAAGGTTTGGAAATGCCCCTTTCGGCTGGAAATTACGGTGCTGTAAATCTGGAGCGCAGTGTCGATACCATTCTGAAAATTATTTGCTACGGAATAATGAAACGTTGATAAAAAGTAAAAGGCCGGTTCAACAACCGACCTTTCCTCTATCAACCTAAACCTAAACTAAACCAAAAACCAAACCTTTGTGTGTTGTGAGCTAAGTATGTCATTAAAACGCAGAAGTTGCAAAAAGGTTTAGAAAAATTCAAAATATTTTTTCGAACTTAGGAATTCAAGCAAAATTCTACGATTGACCATAGAAATTAGCTCTATTCCCTGCGGTTAACTAAAATAAATTTCCGGTTTTTTTCTATTTCAATTCAATAATCATTGCTGCTTTTGCCGGCACTTTAATTTCCGAAAGGTTGGCTACAGAAGTTCCTGTAATAATTTCCCTTCCGGAAGAATAACCTTCCAGCATTTCGCTAAACCGCCCGGTTGACAGTACTTTTTCTTCGGTATTTTTATTCAGGATAACCATCACTGCTTCATCTTCATTGTAGCGGAAATACGTGTAAATTCCTTCTTCGGGAACAAAGTGCATCAGTTTACCGTGGTGAATTACTTCTTTGTTTTTGCGCCAGTTTTGAATGGTGGAAAGGTACTGTTGCATATTTTTCTGAGCAACGGTTAATCCTTTTCCGGTCAGTGCATTCACTTTGTGGTCGGCCCAGCCGCCGGGAAATTCGGCACGAATGTCGCCGTGGTGATCGCCAGGATGGGTCATCAGCACTTCGGTTCCGTAGTAAAACTGAGGAATTCCGCGCATGGTGAGAAAATAAGCCAGTGCCATTTTCAGCAAATCTTCATCTTCGCCCAGTTGCATGTACATGCGCGACATGTCGTGGTTGTCTGGAAAAATGACCAGGTTCCACGGGTCGGCATATAAAAAATCGTTCGCCAGCATTTCATACATTGTCACAAACCCCGAGCCCCAGTCTTCATTTTCCCGAAGCCCACGACTTACGGCAACCTGCAACGGAAAATCCATGAGGCTGGGCAATGAACAGTGGTAACCGTCGATGTTGTTTTTTCCTTTTTGCCAGTAGGAAACAATGGCGGGATTCAGGCTCCATTCTTCGCCTACAATGTTGAAATGAGGATATTCTTCCAGCACTTTTTCCGTCCATACCGCCATCATATCTTTGTCGGGGTAGGGCCAGGTGTCCTGCCGGATGCCTTCCAGTCCGGCAAATTCAATCCACCAAATGCTGTTCTGAATGAGGTACGTGGCCATAAACGGATTTTTCTGGTTCAGGTCGGGCATGGTGGGCACAAACCAACCGTTGGCCATAGCGCTGCGGTCGGCCTCCGAAGCATGCGGATCCTGATTTACCGTTCGCCGGTGCGAAGTAATGGTATATTCCGGGTGGTTGTTAATCCAGTCATCCATGGGCAGATCGTTCATCCACCAATGCTCCGAGCCGCAATGATTGAAAATCATGTCCATAATCAGCTTCATGCCGCGTTTATCCAGTTCTTGGTTCAGTTCCAAGTATTCTTCGTTGGAACCGTAGCGTGGGTCAACCCGGTAAAAATCGGTGGTGGAGTAGCCGTGATACGAAACTTGTGTCATGTTGTTTTCAAGCACGGGGTTGAGCCAAACGGCCGTAAAACCCAAATCCTGCAAATAATCCAGCGAATTGATGATGCCGCGGATATCGCCACCGTGCCGCCCATCGCGGTCGTTGCGGTTGGGTTTTTCCTTCATCCCATCCACCTGGTCGTTGTTGGGATTTCCGTTCACAAACCTGTCGGGTGTAATCAGGTAAATCACATCCGAAGTATTGAATCCTTCCCGTTCGGCTGAATTTTTTTCACGGGCTTTCAATTCGTAGGAATAGCTTTCTACTGTTTTTCCGTCTTTATTAAACTGAATGTCAAAATTTCCGGGTTTAACATTCTTATCCAGTTTTAAATTGATGAACAAATAATTGGGATTTTGCACTTTTGAAACTGAATAAAGGGTAACGCCGGGATATTCCAACGAAACTTTGGTTTCAGAAATATTGTTGCCATAAACCATCAGTTGCAGGTCGGGCGATTTCATACCGGCCCACCAGAACATCGGTTCTACCCGTTTCAAATCTATGGTTGAGGAAAATACATTGAGAGTAATGAGGATAATAAGTGCTGATACTATTGTTCGTTTCATTATTTTAAGATTTGAATTCTTTTTTACTGTTTCCATTAATGGTGACTTGCTTGCCCCACACTTCCACCTGTGCCTCTTTTTCTGAATGATTGATAATGGTGAAAAGGTTTTTTTTCATGGTCACCTCCAGGTGTGCGCCTCTGAAATTGATGCGGAACGACCAGTTTTTCCATTTTTTTGGTAAAAACGGATGGAAGATGAGTCGTCCGTTTTTCACGCGAACGCCGCCAAACCCCATTACAAAGGCCATCCAGGTGCCGCCCATACTGGTAATGTGCAGACCATCGTCGGTGTCGTTGTTGTAATCGTCCAAATCGAGCCGGGCCGTACGCAGGTACATTTCGTATGATTTTTCTTCGTAACCAATTTTGGCCGCCAGAATGGAGTGTACACACGGCGACAGGGACGATTCATGTACCGTGAGCGGTTCGTAAAAATCGAAATGACGTTTCAAATCATCTGCCGAAAAATCGTCTTCGAACCAAAACATGCTTTGCAGCGTGTCGGCCTGCTTGATGTAGCATGAGCGAAGAATCCGGTCCCAAGACCATTTTTGGTTGATGGGCAGATTTTCATTCGAAAGCTCTGAAACAGGTATCAGTTCTTTGTCTTTGAAACCATCCTGCTGGAGGTAAACCTGGTTTTCTTCATCGAACGGGAAATACATTTTTTCAATAATTTCCTGCCAGCGAGCGGTTTCCGTAAGTTCGTTGAATTTCCATTTTTTCAGCAGTTCATCGAACAGAAACGGGAATTCCTTTTTCAGGAAATCAATAACTTCCAGCGTGTATTTTAAGGTCCAAACAGCCATGTAACTGGTGTGAAAGTTGTTGTTCACATTATTTTCGTACTCATTTGGTCCCGTTACGCCCAGCATCACAAATTTTTGTTTCTTTTCCGACCAGGATATCCGCTGGCTCCAAAACCGGCTAATGGCCAGCAGTACTTCAAATCCGTAAGGTGCAAGGTATTCTTTGTCGCCGGTATAATTTACGTAATTGTATATGGCATAGGCAATGGCGCCATTGCGGTGAATTTCCTCAAACGTAATTTCCCATTCGTTGTGACACTCTTCGCCGTTAATGGTAACCATGGGGTAAAGCGCTGCATTGCCTTTGAAACCGAGCTTTTGAGCATTTTCAATGGCTTTTGGCAAATGTTTATGCCGGTACGTCAACAAGTTGCGCGAAACTTCCAGCGGAGCGGTGCTTAAGTAGAATGGCAGGCAGTAAGCCTCAGTATCCCAGTAGGTTACACCACCATATTTTTCACCTGTAAATCCTTTGGGACCAATGTTTAACCGTTCATCTTCGCCGGTGTAGGTTTGGTTCAACTGAAAAATATTGAACCTGATGCCTTGCTGTGCAGCAACATCATCGTTTATTTTGATGTCGCTGGTTTCCCATTTTTCCAGCCATTTGTTTTTGTGGTTTTCGAAAAGGGTATCGAATCCGGCTTTTTGTGCCCGGGCAATTGCGGTTTTGGCTTTTTTCAGCAATCCGGATTTTTTGTAGTTCATCGATGAAACCGTTGCCGCCAGTTTTTCAATGATTATTTCGTCATCTTTTTCGATGTTGATTTTTTGCGTGACTCCAATGTACCTTTCACTTTCAGTGTTGAATATTTCTGAAGAAACCGGTTGGTTATTTTTCAAAATCTGAAACCACATTCCGGTGGTTACCTGAAATTTTGTTTTCAGTGTTTCCAGCGTCAGATAACCTTCGCTTTTGCTGATTTCCTTCTGAATTTCAATCCAGAATTTTTCATCGTAATTGGCGTCTTCATTTTTCACATCGCCATCGAGGTAAGGCGAAACGGTAAGTTCCCCGGAAAAGTTCAGGGCTTTTATTGAATAGCGGATGGCTCCCAGTTCCGTGTCGTCAATACTGACAAAACGCTGAGCTGTAACAGCAACCCGGTCTCCGTTGGGTAGTTCCGTCTCAAAACTGCGTGAAAGCAATCCGTGTTGCATATTGAGTTCCCGACGGAAGGAAAGGATTTTTGCTCTGGCCAAATCCAGTTCCTGCCCGTTCACCCAAATGTTAATGCCAATCCAGTTGGTGGAATTGATGATTTTGGCAAAATATTCCGGGTAGCCGTTTTTCCACCAGCCAACGCGGGTTTTGTCAGGATAATAAATTCCTGCTAGGTATGCACCCTGAAGCGAATCGCCCGAATATTTTTCCTCAAAATTGGCCCGCTGGCCCATCCGACCGTTCCCGATGCTGAAAATGCTTTCGGAAATGCGATTATATTCCGGACGGAAACCTTCCTCTATAATTTTCCATTCGTTATGAATGATGTATTTCTTCATTTCTTGTACGTTTTAAATCCGGTTATTTTTCACCTGCTGCCACATCTTTTACAAACAGCACTGAAACTGCTGCCAGTAAAAGCGATCCTCCTCCGAAAACCAGTGCCAGAATAGCCTTCCCTCCAAAAACAGTTTGCACCAGAAAACCCAGAATGGTAGCTGCCAGAATTTGCGGAATCACAATAAAAAAGTTAAAAATGCCCATATAAATTCCCATTTTATGCGATGGCAGCGAGCCGGTGAGAATGGCATAGGGCATAGACAAAATGCTGGCCCAGGCAATTCCGATTCCAATCATGGGCAGAATCAGCAGGTTCGGATTTCCGACAAAATAAACCGAAGCCATTCCAACTGCGCCAAACGTCAGGCATATCGCGTGAGTCATTCTACGGCTGGTGTGTTTGGCCAGCACCGGCAGCGAAAAAGCCACCAGGGCAGCTACCCCGTTGTAAACCGCAAATAGAACATTTACCCAGTCGGCTCCGGTATTGTATTCAAGGGAAGTTGTGTCGGTAGTCAGGTAAATGTGACTCGTAACGCCCGCTGTGGTGTATATCCACAGGGCAAACAGTCCCATCCACGAAAAAAACTGAACCACAGCCAGTTGTTTCATGGTGGCAGGCATACGGATGAGGTCGGAAAAGATTTCCACCAGCGCATTTTTGTCTCTGTTTTTCGATTTCAGGACATAAACCAACAGCATCAGAAAAAAGAAGGCAATGAGTAATCCGCCCAGAATGTAAAGTTCGTTTTTCAGTTCAAACCAACGGGTTAAAATAACCACAACCAGCCCGGTAATTCCAAAGATGCTACCCAGCGAAGTAAATTTTTGCCGGGGAACCGGATCTTCCCGGTAATCCCTGGCCACCTTGTTGGTTTCCCGTTCGGTTATTTCGTATTCCCGCATTTTTTCGGGCGGATATTCCTTGGTGGAAATGATAGTCCAGAGAATAGCAAGAAAAAATGCCAGTGCGCCGATGTAGAACGACCACCGCACCGAAGGCGGAATAACTCCTTCCTGGGCTGTGTTGGGAACATTCAGCCAGTTGGTCATTACATAAGGCAGCATGGAACCCACCACTGCGCCGGTGCCAATGAAAAAACTTTGCATGGCAAAACCACGGGTACGTTGTTCGTTGGGTAGCATATCGCCCACAAAGGCGCGGAACGGTTCCATGGACACATTGAGGGATGCATCCATCACCCAAAGCATTCCGGCTGCAATCCACAAAGATGGTGAGTTTGGCATCAGAATAAGTGCCAGCGAGGCAAAAATAGCCCCGAACAGAAAATAGGGTCGGCGACGCCCCAGCCGGTTCCAGGTTTTGTCGCTCATGTGTCCGATGATGGGCTGCACCACCAGCCCGGTTACCGGAGCGGCAATCCA
>NZ_JAWLCI010000078.1:0-22228 GCF_041687215.1 Mariniphaga sp. | reverse complement strand
TCAAAGCAGGTTAAAACAAAAATTCTTCAGCCAACAGAGTTGCAGTCCCGACTTCTCAAAATTGAAACATAAGTACGGTGTCCCATTGCACAAAACAGGGGAAGGCTTTTTTGTTGTATTTTATTCATCGGATAACATCGAGTCATCCGGTGAATGGAAGGACTTCAGTTTTTATTTCACCTCAGAACCATTCTTCACCTGCTGGTCCGGTGTAACAATTGACAAAGTTCCGTCGGCATTTTCGGCACACAAAATCATTCCCTGAGATTCAATTCCGCGTAGTTTTTTGGGTTCGAGGTTCACCAAAATGGAAACCTGTTTACCAATCAAATCTTCCGGTTCGTAATATTCTGCAATGCCCGAAACCACGGTGCGTTTGTCAAATCCGGTATCGATTTTCAGCTTCAGCAGTTTTTTTGTTTTGGCCACTTTTTCGGCTTGGATTACGGTTCCCACGCGAATGTCCATTTTCCCGAAATCGTCGAATTCGATGCTTTCTTTGGCCGGTTTAGCTTTGGCTTCGGCCAGTTCGTTGGCTTTTTTGGTGTTCAGTAACTTTTGCAACTGGGCTTCAATTACGTTGTCTTCAATTTTTTCGAACAGTAATTCGGGCGTGTTCACCTTATGATCGGCAGTCAAAAGGTCTGTATTCCCAAACTGGCTCCAGTCCTGTTTGCCGAAATTCAGAAATCCGCGCAGTTTTTCCATGCTGAAAGGCAGAAAGGGCTCCAGGCAAATAGTGAGGTTTGCTGTAATTTGCAGACTCACGTTCAGAATGGTTTCCACCCGTTTGGGGTCGGTTTTCCAAATTTTCCATGGCTCCTCATCGGCCAGGTATTTGTTGCCCAGCCGTGCCAGGTCCATGGCGTTTTTCAGCGCTTCGCGAAACCGGAAACTGTCGAGGCTTTTTTCCACTTCACTTTTTAGGATTGAAATGGCAGCCAGCGTTTCCCTGTCGTAACCCGAAAGTTCGCCCCGAGCCGGAACTTTGCCTTCGAAATATTTTTGTGTGAGCACCAGCGCCCGGTTCACAAAGTTTCCGAGGATGGCCACCAGTTCGTTGTTGTTCCGCGCCTGAAAATCTTTCCAGGTAAAATCGTTGTCTTTAGTTTCGGGAGCGTTTGCTGTCAGTACATATTTCAGCACATCTTCTTTTCCCGGAAATTCTTCGAGGTATTCGTGCAGCCATACCGCCCAGTTCCGCGACGTGGAAATTTTGTCGTTTTCCAGGTTCAGAAACTCGTTGGCAGGCACATTATCGGGCACATTAAAAGTACCTTCTGCTTTCAGCATGCAGGGGAAAATAATGCAGTGGAAAACAATATTGTCTTTGCCGATAAAATGCAGCAAACGTGTTTCGGGGTCTTTCCAGTATTTCTCCCATTCGGGAGTAAGTTCGCGGGTAGCAGAAATGTATCCGATGGGTGCATCGAACCAAACATACAGCACTTTCCCTTCGGCGCCTTCTACCGGCACGGGCACACCCCAGTCGAGGTCGCGGGTAACGGCACGAGGTTGCAATCCGCTGTCAATCCACGACTTGCACTGCCCGTAAACATTGGGTTTCCATTCTTTGTGGCCTTCCAGAATCCATTCGCGCAGCCAAGGTTCGTACTGGTCGAGCGGCAGATACCAGTGTTTGGTTTCTTTAAGTACCGGCTGGTTGCCGCTAATCATCGAGGTAGGGTTTATCAGCTCGGTCGGACTGAGTGAAGTTCCGCAGCTTTCGCACTGGTCACCATAAGCTTTTTCGAACCCGCACTTCGGGCAGGTGCCAATGATGTACCGGTCGGCCAGAAACTGCTGGTTTTCTTCGTCGTAATACTGCTCCGAAGTTTTTTCGATAAACTGCCCCTGGTCGTACATTTTTTTAAAAAATTCAGAAGCCGTTTTATGGTGGATTTCAGCGCTGGTACGTGAATATACATCGAATGAAATTCCAAAGTCTTTGAAAGATTTTTTTATGATTGCGTGGAACTTGTCAACTACGTCCTGCGGCGTAACGCCTTCGTTTTTAGCTTTCAATGTAATGGGTACGCCATGCTCGTCGGAGCCGCCAATGAGCAAAACATCTTCGTTTTTCAGGCGCAGGTAGCGCGCATAAATATCGGCAGGCACATAAACCCCTGCCAGGTGGCCAATGTGAATCGGGCCATTGGCATAAGGCAGCGCTGTGGTAATCAAAGTCCGTTTAAATTCCCCCATGTTAAATATCTTTTTGCTAAAAAATGGTACTTTTTTGATTAAGGGCACAAAGATAGTGGATTTGAGGGAAACAGTTGGATGGGTTTCCAAATATTAAATCCAGTTTTCAACCAATAATTCAGGGATTCTTTTGAATTCTCTTTCATTGTTTGTTACCAAAGTCAGATTAAGACTTATGGCATGTGAGGCAATTAATGTATCCAATGGTCCGATTGGAGTTCCTTTTTTTTCTAAATCAGCACGACTTTTCCGTAAATGATTGTTTGGTCATGCCCGAAATTAAAAATTTGAAGGGGAGTCAGAAATTTTTCGAGTGCATCCTGGTTTTTTATAGGGTTGGAACTTTTCATTACCCCATATTGAAGTTCTGCCAGAGTAATGGAAGATATTCCAATAGAGCCAAAAGGCATTTCCGTGAATTTTTTAAATACTTTTTCAGGTTTCTTCTTAATAATGTAAATGCAAATATTTGTATCCAGCAGGTATTCCATTATTCAAATGATTCGCGGGGTTGATTACCTTGCTGATTTCTTTCGTCCATAAAATCCGGGGTAAATAATTCCAGACTTTCAAATAGGTTTTGCCACGGATTGTGGTATGGAATAATGTGGATTGCATGACCGACTTTTTTCAGATAAACTTTGTCGTCATTTATCTTCATCCGGTTCGGGATGTTAATTGCCTGAAATCCTTTTTTATTTTTTATGTCAATAGTTTCGAATGCCATACTTATTTCAATTTTCTCAAAAGTACAAAAATTTGAAACATCAGGATTCATCTCACCTCTCATTTCCACACTTTTGTATCTTTGCCGGCATGAATAATTTTTCCCACATTATATTCGACCTCGACGGAACGCTATCCGACAATACGCGAGGCATTGCAGCCTCTGTAAAATATGCACTGGATAAAATGCAAGTAGATGGGTTTAACGGTAAGTTACCCGATGGATTTATTGGTCCGCCCCTGCAACATGGTTTCAAAAACCTGTTTGGGTTAAATGAGCGCAACACCCAACTGGCGGTGGAATATTTCCGCGAGTATTATTCCGTTCATGGTTTGTTTGAAAACGACCCTTATCCGGGGGTTTCTGAAATGCTGGAAGAGCTGCATTTTGCCGGGAAACAGCTTTTTATTGCTACTTCCAAACTGGAGAAGTTTGCGGCGCAGATTAGCGAACATTTTGGTTTCGATAAATACATTGTGCAATTGAAAGGCGCCGATTATAAAGGCGATCATGCCACCAAAACCACCATCATTTCACATTTGCTGGAATCGCGGCAACTGGCGCCATCCAAAAACATGGCGATGGTAGGCGATACGGTTTTCGACATGGAGGGCGGAAAGGAGAACGGCCTTACAACCATTGCTGTTTCTTATGGTTTTGGCAAAAGGGAAGAGTTGCAAAAAACCGATCCCGATTTTTGGGCAGATGATGTGGAGGAGCTTTTTCAAATTCTTCGGTAAATTTAAATTTGTATGAACAGATATTTTTTGATTTTAATCGTTTTGTTTCTTGGTTTTAATGCGTGTCAAAAGGAGTCCGGTGAACTTGATTCGCTGAAAAAATGGCTGGCAGAATCTTCCGGTTCAACAGAGGAATTGTTGAATCAGCCATTTGCACAGAAAAAACTTTCGAAACAAGAGGCAGAGGCTGCAATTCAATTGGTGTATCCTTTTTTTCAGAATAAATTAAAGGAAGAATTTTCCGGACAGTGGAACGACAGCACCCTGGTTTTAGGCGATTATGAACTGCAATTCAGGTACAAAAAGTTTGGCCAGAAACCGGCTGAGGGCTGGAGCCTGTATATTTCGATGCACGGCGGAGGCAATACACGGCCCGAAATGAATAACCGCCAGTGGCAAAACCAGATCGACTTGTACGAACCGGCGGAAGGCATTTACATGGCCCCTCGCGCTCCCACCGATTCGTGGAATATGTGGCACCAGTCGCACGTGGACGACCTTTTTGACCTGTTCATTCAACTGGCCGATGTGTTTGAAGGCATCAATACCAACCGGGTTTACCTGACCGGTTATTCTGCCGGTGGAGACGGTGTTTACCAGCTTGCGCCGCGCATGGCCGATCGGTTTGCCGCTGCCGCCATGATGGCCGGGCATCCCAATGACGCCTCGCCGCTGGGGTTGCGAAACCTGCCTTTTGCCCTGCACATGGGAGCTGAAGATGCGGCTTACAACAGGAACAAGGTGGCACAGGAATGGGGCGAAAAACTGGTTGAACTTCAGCAAAACGATCCACAGGGTTACATTCACGATGTGCAGATTCACGAGGGACTGGGCCACTGGATGGAGCGAAAAGATACTGCGGCTATTGAATGGATGGCGCAGTTTAACAGAAATCCCCGGCCCGAAAAAGTGGTCTGGAAACAAAGCAGCGTCACCCACAACCGTTTTTACTGGCTGGGTGTTCCGGCAGATGAGGCGCAAAAAGACGCCGAACTGGTTGTTTCGAGGCAAGGCCAAACCATTCGGATTGAAAAAGCAGAAAAGGTGAAAACCCTGTTCATTTTTCTGAACGATGAAATGATGGATTTGGACAAAAAAGTTACCGTTGAATTCGATGGAAAAGTGCTTTACAACGAAGTTCCAAAACGAACAATTTCAGCTATTTGGGAATCATTAACCGAACGAAATGATCCGCAGCAGGTTTTTTCTGCTCAAATTGAGGTATCTTTGATTTGAAAAAATTAAACTATGATTGTTCCACCTGCATTAAAACCCGGCGACAAAATCCGCATTGTTTCCCCGGCAGGGAAAGTGAAGGAAAAGTATGTGCTTCCGGCGGTGGATTGGCTTCTTGACCAGGGTTATCGGGTGGAGCTGGGTCGGCATGTTTTTGCCAGCCATTTTCAATTTGCAGGAACTGATCAACAACGTTTGGAAGACCTGCAAACAGCGCTTGACGACCCGGAAACGTCTGCTATCATTTGTTCACGCGGAGGTTACGGCACAGTGCGCATCATCAGCAAACTCAATTACGACGGACTGTTCAGACACACGAAATGGATTGTGGGTTTCAGCGACATTACCATTTTACATTCGTGCCTCAATCGCAACCGGATGGCCACCATTCACGGCGCCATGCCCCGCTATTTTTTCGATAAGGAAGGGCAGCCCAGCGAAAACCTGCAATCGCTGATGCAGTTGCTGACAGGAGGAGGAGCGTTCTACACGATTCCGGCTGCCAAAGGCGATCGGCAAGGAAAAGCGACCGGCGAACTGGTGGGTGGAAATCTTTCCATTATTTCGAGCATGCAGGGTACACGCTGTGAACTGGACACCAATGGGAAAATCCTTTTTCTGGAAGACATCGATGAATTTTTATACCACTCCGATCGGCTGATGCACCAATTGAAACTGAGTGGTAAACTGGATAACCTGGCCGGCCTGGTGCTTGGAAATTTCACCGACATGAAAGACAATGAATCGCCCTTCGGAAAGACCATCCACGAAATTGTTGCCGAAGCGGTGGAAGAATATAACTTTCCGGTGTGTTACGATTTCCCGGCGGGGCACAATGGAAAAAATCTGGCGCTGGCTTTTGGGCAACGCTGGGAACTCGATGTAAATGAACAGGAATCAACCCTGAAACTCCTTTCAGACTCTTTAACCTTTGAACTTTAAACTAAAAACTAAATTTGGCTTCAACAAAAGAAATAGGAGAAATTGCCGAAGGACTTGCACAGCAGTACATTTCAAAGCTGGGCTACAAAATCAAAGATACCAACTGGCACTACGGTCATCTGGAACTCGACATTGTGGCGCAGGACGGTGAGCAACTGGTGATTGTAGAAGTGAAATCGCGCAACGGAATTCGCTATGAACACCCTTCTGAAGCGGTTACAAACGCCAAAATCAAACGCATTGTGGAAGCTGCCGAGGCTTACATTTTTGAAAAAGACCTGCACACAGAAACCCGGTTCGATGTGATTACGGTTATCTTCTTCAAACAAGGCCATGAACTTGAACATTTTAAAGACGCGTTTTATCCTACCATGTAAAAAACTACCATGAACATAGAGGAACTCAGAGAATATTGTATGGCGAAAAAAGGAGTGACTGAAAGTTTTCCTTTTGATGAAAGCACACTGGTTTTTAAGGTCGCCGGAAAAATGTTCTGCCTCACCGATTTGGTGGACGATTTTGCGGTTGCGTTGAAAAACGATCCTGAAAAGAATATAGAACTTCGCGAACACTTTCCAGCCGTCAGGCCCGGCTATCACATGAACAAACAACACTGGAACACCGTTCAGATAGATGGTTCGATTTCTGATAAAATGCTAAAGCAATTAATCGATGAATCGTATTGGTTGATTGTAGCCAAATTGCCTAAAAAGGTAAAAGAAGAGTTTAAATTTGAATAAAAATATAAAGTTTATGAAGTTGTTGTCCTCATTGTTTATGCTGACCATTTTGTTTGTTTTGCCTGCATGGGCAAACGACGGCGCGGGCGGTTTTACCCTTCGCAAAGTAGTCGATCATTCTCCGGTTATCAGCCAGGGAAGCACCGGAACCTGCTGGAGTTTTACGGCAACCAGTTTTCTGGAGTCAGAAATTTTGCGAACAGGTTATCCCGAAACCGACCTGTCGGAAATGTATTTTGTGTACCACGCGTATATGAACAAAGCAAAAAAATACCTGCTTTTTCACGGAAATAACAATTTTGGGCAGGGTGGCCAGGCGCATGATGTAATGGATGTTTTGCGTGTGCAAGGAATGGTAACAGATGATGCTTTTCCCGGGAAAAAAGTGGACGACCGGCACCAGCATCGCAGTTTGGCAAAAGAACTTCGGGAAAAAGTGGATGAAATGAACAGTAACCGGAAGGATTTCAGTGTGGAAGAAATCAAAACCCTCGATTCTGTTTTGAAAACCCATTTGGGCGAACTTCCCAAAAAAATAAAAACCGGGAAAGGACGGTTTACGCCGGAAGAATTTCGTGAGAAGTTTAAAATCGATCCCGATGAATTTGTGGAACTTACTTCATATACCCACCACCCCTTTTACAAACCTTTTGTACTGGAAGTTCCGGACAATTGGTCGCACGCGTTGTATTACAACCTGCCCGTTGATGAACTGGTAGAAGTTATGATTCATGCGCTCGAAAACGATTTTACCGTTTGCTGGGATGGCGACACCAGCGAAAAAGCATTTAGTCATAATAAGGGTATTGCCGATTTGCCGGAAAATCAGAAAGGGAAAGTGACCCAGGAAATGAGGCAGGAAACTTTTTACAACCGCTCAACTACTGACGACCATTTGATGCACGTAGTAGGACTTTCAGAAGACGAAATTGGCCAATTAGGCTTTTATACTAAAAATTCGTGGGGAGCCGACAGCAACAATTTTGGCGGATACCTGAATCTTACTGAAGATTACGTTCGGCTAAAAACCGTGGCGATTATGGTTCATAAAGAGGCTATTCCTCAAAACATCAAACAAAAACTGAATTTGTAATGCACGAATTTATCCTCAACTCTGAATACATTGAATTGGTGAAGCTGCTCAAGTTGCTTGGTATTGCAGAAACAGGAGGCCATGCCAAAACGATGGTTGAAGCCGGTGAGGTTTTTCTGAATGGCCACCCGGAATTTCGGAAACGGGCCAAACTCAGGCCAGGTGATCTGGTTGAAGCTGGGGGAAAAAGTATTCGTATTATTTTGCCCGGAGAAAATGCATAATCTGGTTATCTGATACTGTCTTTTACCAAATTTTCAACCAGCAAATTTTCTTTCGAAATCTCTATTGCTTTCTGCATGGTATTATCAATCTGACGGATAATGGGATAGAAACCTTCTTCGCCAATAATATTCCGTGCAATATAAGCTTTTAGCTGGGTTTTAATAATGTCCTGCGATTGCTTCAATCCTTTGGCATCGCGTTGAATTCCTTTTTCCTGAGCGTAATTAACGAATTCATTCAAAACATTTTTGTTGTTCAGATAAGCATCAATTGCTTCAGCATTTTCAAATTGCGAAAGCGTTTCACGATTATTGTCTGCATAAGTATAAGCAAAAGTATAAATCAGACCTTTGCGATGAATTTTGTCGAAATATGCTGAATTTCCACTCGTGTCGGCTGGTACAAAAATATCGGGCATAATTCCGCCCCCACCATAAACTGTTCGGCCCGATTTGGTTTGATATTTCAATGAATCATTAAACTGAATACTGTCAGCAGACAACTGTTCCATGTGGCTAAAACGCGAATAAAGGTCGTGGAAATATTCATCATTTCCTTTTTCGTATGATTTTTGAATTGACCTGCCGCTTGGCGTATAAAACCGGGCGACGGTCAATCGGATGGCCGACCCATCCATCAGCGGAATTTGTTCCTGCACCAGGCCTTTGCCAAACGAACGGCGGCCAATGACCAGCCCGCGGTCGTTATCCTGAATGGCGCCGGCAAAAATTTCACTGGCCGATGCCGAAAATTCATCAATCAGAACGTACACTTTTATATCTTTCCAGGTATTTCTGCCCGAGGCATTGTAGGTTTTTCGCGGTTGGTTTAAACCTTCAGTATATAAAATGGGCTCACCTTTTTCCAAAAATTCATCAACAATTTGCAAAACACTGGAAAGCGATCCTCCGGGATTCTGGCGCAAATCAACAATCAATTTTTCAGCACCAGATTGTTTCAGTTTTAGCATTCCCTGCATAAACTCATTGTATGTTGATTCTGCAAAACGGTTTACTTTAATGAACCCGGTTTCTTCATTAATCATATACGAAACATCCACGCTGATGAGGGGAATATCGTCGCGGGTGATTTCAAACTCCAGTTCCTCATTGTAACCTTTTCTTACAACTCCCACATTAACTTTGGTGTTTTTTTCTCCGCGCAACAGGTTCAAAACGGTTGCATTCTGAACATCAACACCGGCAATCAGAGAGTCGTCAACGGTAATAATACGGTCGCCGGGTAAAATACCAACTTTACTCGAAGGTCCGCCGGAAATCACTTCAATTACACGAACCGTATCTTCCTGAATGGAAAACTGAACTCCTATTCCGGAAAAATTTCCACGCATTTCCTCCTGAACTTCCTGCATGTTTTGGGCTGGAATATAAGCCGTATGCGGATCAAGGTTTTCCAGAATTTCGGGTATGGTTTTTTCAATGATGTCGCTGGTGTTTACGCTGTCAACATAGCCACTTTCAACCAGCTTAAGAATTGTGCTAAGTTTATTCGGTTTTGCATGACCAATGGGGCTGAAAATGGGCTGACTGTTTTGCCGCAGCAGGTTTCCTATAACAATACCGGCAGCCACCGAAAGGGCTATCAGTAAAGGAATTATTATGAGTGTTTTTTTATTCATTTAATCGTCTTCTAATGTTTCCAGTTCCACTTGTTTAACTTCAATATTGGCTCTTTTAAGCAGGTTTATTCCATCTTCGAGCCGGTAGCTTTCTGTAAATACCACACGTTTTATTCCGGCCTGAATGATTAGTTTCGAACATTCGAGGCAGGGCGAAGATGTTACATAAAGTGTTGAGCCTTCGCTGCTGTTCCCTGATTTTGCCACTTTGGTAATGGCATTTGCCTCGGCATGTAAAACGTATGGTTTGGTCTTATTATTTTCATCTTCGCAAATGTTTTCAAAACCTGAAGGCGTACCATTGTATCCGTCAGAAATAATCATCTTGTCTTTTACAATTAGTGCACCAACTTGTCTGCGTTTGCAATATGAATTTTGAGACCAAATCATGGCCATTTTCAGGTACCGCTGGTCCAGTAGTTTCTGTTTCTTATCGTATTTCATTGTTTACCTACTAATATTTGTAGCCCAATTTTTAATTGGGTTACAAAGGTAATACTCATTTTCAATAAAATGTTCATTTAATGGCATGGGGAAAAATGTACGTAGCAAAAAAAAAGCCGCATAAATGCGACTTTTCCATTCATTTTTTTTTAGAACTAATCTTTAATCAATAACCAAACATCCGAATATTCAGGATACGTTTGGCGAATTTGTCCTACACGGGTTCGTGCATCATTTTCGCTCTGGTACGAATTTACACATACCCGGTAATAACCTGTTTCGCTGTGCAGAATTATTGGCGTAAAACCTTTGTTTAAAAGTGTTTCACGGTAATTTTTTGCGTTATTTAACTGACTGAACGAACCCAAAATAACAAAAAAGTTGTTGGATTCATTTTGCGACTTGTCTTCCTGTGTGGTAAACGAAACCTGCTCTTTGCGCATGGCAACAGGTTCGCTGTTTGTTTGCGCCGGTTCCTGTGTTACCTGTGGCTGAGCTTGTGTTTGTGTTTGTGTGTCACTTGCCGGCACGGTAAACACTTTTGGCTGAGTGGCGGGATCGGTTGTGTATGGCGATTGAGCCAGTTCTTTTTTAGATTTACACGAAGCAAAGGCTAAACCTAAAACAATTGCAACTAAAATTATACGGTTCATTTTTTTTATTTTTAAATCACATTAAAATTTAAACTCTTCAGGTATTCTCATTTTTACCAAATGTTTTTCCCTTTTTAAAAACTCAATTTTTTTTGAATTATTTTTTAAATATGAAGGCAAATATATGTAAAACCATGGCATCAAAGTTTGTTTTTGCCGTTAAGTTTTGCACAGACCCTTGTTTGCAACGGTACTTAACCGTTAATAAAATTTACCTTCTGGAGCCGGCGCCGCTTCCTCCAAAGAAAATCATTACACCAAGCAGAAATCCAAAGTCGTACCATCCCCCGGAATTGGGGAAAGCATATATTGAATAATCAGTAAACAGACTGGCAATAAAGCTGAAAAGAATGATAAAGCCATGTAATAAACCTTTCAAAAATCCGGGTGGATCAGAAATTTGTTCAACAGACTGGGTTGCACAACTTGTGATAAACGCTGTTGCAACAAAAAGCAGAAAAAAATAAAATAGCCGATTCTTTGAGTTCATTGGATACAGTTTTGAATTATCATTCGAATTTAATGGAAAATTCAACCAAATTGAATTTTGATTTTAAAAAACTGAAAATATTATCTGTTAGGTAACTGATTGAATTAGTATATTTGGATAATAAAGTGAAAAGATTTTTCCTGTATCAAATAAATGCATGAATGAAAGAATTAACGGAGAAACTACTGCGAAAGAAAAACCCAATTATTTTAATAGTAGATGATGTTCCCAGAAACATTCAGGTATTGGGTACCTTATTGAAAAAAACCGATGTTGAACTGGCAGTTGCCACAAGCGGGCAACAAGCTTTGAATACAGTGGCGCGCATTAAACCTGACTTAATTTTGCTCGATATTATGATGCCCGGCATGGACGGTTTTGAAGTATGCAGGAAACTGAAAGCGAACGAAGAAACAAAAAATATTCCGGTAATATTTCTTTCTGCAAAAAATGAAACCGAAGATATTATTGCCGGTTTTGAATTGGGAGCTGTTGATTACATTACAAAACCCATTGTTGGAATTGAGTTGCTTACTCGCGTAAAAACCCATTTGGCATACAGAGAGATAAAAATGCAGCTTGAAGAAGAGATGGTTGCCAGAGATAAGTTTTTTTCAATTATTTCACACGATCTTCATAGCTCGTTCGGAATTATTCTCAGTTTTGTACAGCTTCTGTCTAACAATAGAAATAGCATTAGTGATCAGGAAATCGGTGAGTTTCTGGGTGATATTGAAAACACTACCAAAAATTCGCTCGAATTACTTGAAAACCTTCTGGAGTGGGCCAGGTCTCAAAGCGGTGGAATCAGGTTCAATCCTGTAAAACTCAACCTGAGTTCAATTATTAAGGAAATTCTGAAAAGCTCGGGTGAAATCGCCACAAACAAAAAAATTAAATTGACCTCAACCGTAGGTTCGCAATTTGTTGTTGCCGACCGAAATATGCTGCTACTTATCTTCAGAAACCTTGTTTCTAATGCCATTAAGTTTACACCGGTTGGTGGGCAGATTTTTATTTCTTCAGACGTGTTGAACAATACCGTAAAAATTTCAGTGGCAGACAGTGGCGTGGGACTGGACCAGAGTAAAATTGAACAGCTTTTTAGAATTGATCAAAAAGTATCTACGCCAGGCACGCAAAACGAACAGGGAAACGGATTGGGTCTTATTCTTTGCAGAGAATTTATACTACATCACGGTGGCAAAATTGGCATTGACAGCATTCCGGAAAAAGGAACGACTGTTTGGTTTACACTTCCTTTAAAAGAGGATTTCAACTTGAATTAGAAAAAGTATTTTAAAATGGAAAATTCGGGGTTTGAAAAGTTAAAAAACAGAGAACCCTTTGTTGCAGGCAAGTTTTACCCCGGAACAAAAGGTAGCCTGAAAAAAGAACTAAGTGAATTATTTTCAGCAGCAAAAAAAACTGAAAAGCCTCAAAAACCTCCGCAGGCATTAATTTCTCCACACGCCGGATATGTATTTAGCGGAAAAGTAGCTGCCTCTGCATTTAATCAGATTCCCGAAAATACAACTTACAAGCGGGTATTTGTTTTGGCCTCCAGCCACCAGTTTCTTTTTGGCGGGGTCGCGGTTTTTATTTCGGGCAATTACAAAACGCCGTTGGGGAAAATAAAAGTTGACACTGAACTGGCCAGGGAGTTGATTGAATCGGATGAAATTTTCCGCGATTACAATGAAGCCCATGAGCATGAGCACAGTCTTGAAGTACAACTGCCCTTTCTGCAATACAAACTGAAAAACAAATTTTTACTGGTCCCGGTTATTTTGGGTACGAACAATCCGGCTGACGCAGAAAAAATTGCAAAAGCACTTGCCCCTTATTTCACGCCTGAAAACCTGTTTGTCATCAGTACCGATTTTTCACATTATCCGGAATATAACGATGCCATTAAAAATGATTTTAAAACCGCCGAAGCCATTTGCAGCAACAATCCCAAAAAGTTATTGAAAGTTTTGGACGAGAATAAACGGAAGAAAATCAGTCATCTGGCTACCTCACTTTGCGGATGGACTTCAGTTTTAACCTTACTTTATTTAACGCAAAATAAAAATCTGGAGTATATAAAAATTGACTATCAAAACTCTGGCGATGCTGAAATGTATGGCGATAAAGACCGTGTTGTGGGTTACTGGGCCATTGCAGTTTATGACAAGGGAAAACCGTTTTTTGTTTCTGAAGAGGAACAGAAGGAATTGCTTGATAAAGCCCGGAATTCGATTATTCATTTTCTCGAAACCGGAAAACGGAGTTCTCCTGAACCTCCGGCAACCAGCGGAATTTTAAAGCAGTGTGCAGGAGTATTTGTGAGTGTTTACGTTAAAAATGAACTACGCGGTTGCATCGGCAACTTTGCCAAAGACGAAACACTAAACGACCTGGTGCAGCGTATGGCCACATCAGCAGCCTGCGATTACCGATTCGAAAACCTGCAAAAAGATGAATTGGATAATTTGGAGATAGAAATTTCAGTATTGGCCCCTTTAAAAAAAATAAAGTCGGTTGATGAAATTGAACTGGGGAAACACGGAATTTACATTAAAAAAGGATTGAATTCAGGGACGTTTTTACCCCAGGTTGCACAAAAAACCGGATGGACGCTGGAAGAATTTTTGGGGCATTGCGCTCGTGATAAAGCAGGATTGGGCTGGGACGGCTGGAAAACCGCCGAACTTTTTACGTATGAAGCGGAGGTGTTCAGAGGCTGAAAATTTCGTGCAACACTTTAAGCGACTTAATTTCTCCCAGGTGCTCAAAATGCAGTTGATAATATTCGGTAAGTTTCGATGTGAGGTATATTCTCATTTCCCGCGAAATTTTTAATTGTCCCAGTTCGTGCAGTTTTAGTGAAGATAAGTGAATAAGTTTTTCTGTGGCTTCTTTATGAAAGAAAAAAGGGTGGGGCGGTTCGTGAGGTACCACGGCTCCTTTGCGCATATCGAACCAGTCTTCGAAACCGGTTTTTTTTGTATCTGGAAAAAATCCCAAATATTCGGTAAGCCGAAATAAAAACCATAAGTGAAAGTTAGCCACTCCAACTTCAGCCAAGTCGAAAAAGAGCAGGGAATTTTGAATAAACTCGAACATTTCCGGCGCGCTTTCCTGTTCGCGCAGAGTTTTTCCAAGTATTTCTGCCAGGAAAATGGCTTGTGTAGATTTGGTAACATCGAAAGGAATATTCTGATAAACGGGCTGGTTTTTAATTTCTTTAATGCGCTGCACTTCGCGGGTATCTTTTTGGTAGGCTACCAAGTCAACCAAAAACAGGGGCTGCAAAAATCCGGTTTTGTTTTTCGTCTTTTTACCGTGGGAAACATTTGAAATGTAAGCCTGGCGGCCAAATTCTTTCGTATAAATATTTATGATTACAGCATTTTCGCCGTATTTAATGGAATGCAGGATAATTCCCTGGGAAGCGACCAGCATGCTTAGTTGATAAAAAGTAATTTTTCAATATGCGTTTCCTCGCCAAATTTATCGGAGCAAAACACCAGGTAAACTCCTGTTCTTACCCGGTTTCCATTCAGGTTTTTACCATCCCAAACGGTTTGCCCGCCCAGCGAAGTTCCCTGGTAAACCAGGTTTCCGCTGATGTCGGTAATTTTTACATCGGTGTCTTCAATAAGTCCTGTTATGGTAACCGGACCGTCCCAGGTTTCGCGCACCGGGTTCGGGTAAACATAAACCTCGGCATAAGTTTTTTTCCCGCCAATGGCTTCGCCCATATAGGAAACAAGCCCTTCGCTGGTGCCAAAGAAAACTTCGCCGTTAATCTGGTTAATGGAAATATCAGTAATATTATTTGAAAGCAATGGACTGTTATCAGTAGTAAAATGTAAAATTTCTTCCTCACCATTTTCTGAAACAAGGTAAACGCCCGAGTTGGTTGTTCCCAGCCATTTTCGGTTGGCTCCGTCAACTGCAATGGCTGTAACTGTTTCGGTTTCAAGCAGCGGGTGGTAAAGTCCGTCTCCCAAATCGAGACTGGGTTGAATGGCATAAAATGTTTCAGCATCCCAAATGCGTCCCGGGTTGTTGTAAACCGCAACACCCCTTGATGTTCCAATCCAGATGGCCCCGTCCAAATCTTCGGCAATACAATAAGCATCATTCATTCGATTGAATTCTTCATGAACACCATTGTTGAAATATGATGTAATTAGCAGCCTTTTTTTGCTGGCGGCAGATTTGTCCACAACGTAAGCATCGTTACTGCTTGGTAGCAAAATCCATTTATCGTCGTTTTGGGTAACCAGCAATTGCCCGATGCTGAACCTGTTGGCAATTTCAGGCAGCGCAAATGATTCCCAATTTCCGTCGGGAGTTAATTTCACCAGATTTTTGGCCACTTCAGAATTGGTCATCCACAGATTTCCTTCCGAATCGAAATCCATACCTCCAATTCGAACATAAGGCTCGTCGGGTTGCTGAGGCAAAGCTGTCTCCAAAATGCTGTTGTGATTGGTATAACGTTGAACAAAAGTTTCGTTTCTGTATTCAAGCAGTCCGCCTCCCCAACTGGCAGCAAAAAAATGATTTTCATCTGAAGGATTAACGGCTATTTTTATAATGTTGAAAAATCCATCCAATTCCGGGTTGTCTTCTTTTGTAAAATGTTGCCATTCATTGTTTCTGAGCCGTTGAAACCTTGGTCGTTCAAATCCTCTCTTGTTTCCGGGAGCAATCCACAACTCATTTTTCGACTGGGTTAAGGAGAATATTTCGTTACTGATTGGCCCGGGAAGATTAATGGATTCATAATTTTCGTCTGAAATTTTCACCAGCGATTGGTCCGTGTCGGCAACCCAAACCGAACCGTCAGCAGCCACTCCAGCGCTTTTGGGTGTAATGGGCGAAACCTGACTGTCGTTAAACAGATATTTATCAATCCTTTTAACCAGCGTATGTTCTTCGTTAATAATAAAAACAACATCCCGGCTTGCAATTGTTAGTAAATTTCCGTTAACCTGCATGTCAAACGCAAACCTGATTTGAGGTAAATAAAGTTGCCAGGTGTCGCCGTTTAAAATGTACATTTTATCTTCGTACCACTCTTCGGGTGTGTAATTGGCAATAATCTTCCCGCCAAAATTTACCAAATGGTTGAATTTGTTAAAATTGCGGGGTATGTTTTCAATGCGCGACCAACTGTTGTAATCCAGTAAATTGGTTCCGTTTTTGTCGGCTCTGAAAATTCCCGTATTGGTTGCTGCATATAAATAATTGGCATCTGATTCTGTGTCGTTTACATTCAGGTTAGTCCCGCCCTGACCAATTATATAGGTGTCTTTTACTTCCTGTTTTTCAAGGTTTAAAACCACAATGCCAAAACTGCACGACAAGTAGGCCTCATTTTCATAAAATGATATACGATTGATATTTTTTCCGGCTATTTGTTTTCGTTTAATATCGGAGAGGTTTTGAATTTTATTGTCATATACTAAATCGATGTTGCAGTTATTGTAAACAACAACCAACACATTATTTTCGGTACTGTACGCAATGGTTTTAATTCCAAAATCAGAAAGTTGTGAAATGCCCGAGAACTTGTTTATACTGTTGTCTTCCAAATCGTAATACATCAGTCCGCCCTCGGTGGCACAGTAAATTTTATTGGGTGCAACGGCAATTTTTGTGGCGTTTACAAACGATAAATAATCCTGCCAGCTTCCTTTTTCCCTTTGGGCAAAAGAGAAGAACACTGAAAATAATACCACGACTGTTAATACAATTTTTTGCATTTTCTTTTTATAGATGAACTGTTTTTGAGGCTCTTCCGACTCTATCCGAAATAAGCTCCATTTTAAAACGATTGCCCTGAATATTTATTTTAACCGGCAACCTTCCGGCAAATTTAAAAAATCAGTTTGTTTCATCCGTTTTTCCGGTTACAATTAATTATTCTGAAATCCCGAACTTTATTTTCAAATTATCAATTTGAAATTGCGCTTTGTTTTTATTCCAGAAATAAACCCGAATAACATCCCTTTCCTGCAAATCAGGGTTTTTAACCGGGAAAGCTACTCTGTACCATTTTCCCGGTTCGCGGGCAAACCGGTTAATTTTTGAAATTTGGTAAAGATGTGTTTCCCCATCCCTGATCGTTGTTAAAACCAGTAAGGCTTCTTTTACCTCTTCTTCAAATTGAAAATCAGATAGAACAGTAATTTTTTCCAGGTTTAGCAATTCTTTATCAACCGGAATTTCAACGGTAGTTCCCCATTCACCGTTTACATCGTAAAAATAACTATGGTTGCCCGTTTTACTATTTTTTCTGATGCGCCACGGTTCTTTTTTCCATTCAGGGGAATCTTCCGGTTCAAAATCACGAAAAATCGCATAGTGTTGATTTTCATTGTTTTTTTCAAGCAGCAAATATCCTGAATTACGGACTTTCTTCTGCTCGATAACTTCAGGATAAAACGAATAAATCAATTCAAAAAGTTCATTGCTGATAAAACCATTCTGCCAGCCAAATCCAAAAAAAGTGGATTCAGATTTCATCAGAAACTGGCTGAGCTCAGGAATGTTCGTTTTTTCATCCACAAAAAATACGGTATCGGCAGAAGTTGAATTTTTTAGTTCGTTCAGATGAGTACTAACCAGAATATTGATGTCGTCATATTTTTCTTTCCACTGTTCTGTTTTTTCGGCTATTTCAGGCGCCAGACCAAGTTTGTTTTTTTTGTAGAAATAGCGGTTGATGAAACTTCCGGCTAAAAAAAGAACAGCGCCGGAAATTACAATAACCAAAACCTGCTTTTTACGTTCCGGATTTTTTTTGATGAAATAAAAAATGGAGAACCCAATCAACATGAGAAATACAGCGCAACTAAAACCGAAGGCAATTATGACCAATGGATTTTTGTATTCAAATCGAACAGTATGTTCTCCCGTTGGAACCAAAACTGCCATGTGAGCGAAATTGCTTTTCAGCAATTCCTGTTTTTCCCCGTTTACAAAAACATTCCATCCGGTAAAATAATTTTGCTGGTAAACAAGCAGTTGCGGATGAGTGGTGAGCGTTTCAATTTCGATTTGTTTGGGAGAAAAATCGCTGATTGTCAGCAAATCGTTTTTGTCTGAACCAAAAATATTTCCCTTCAATTTTTGATAATCTTCCTTTGCCAAAAATACGGTGTTCGATTTGAAATTTTCAATGGCTGAATTTTCCCTAACATCATTTGAAAAATACACAACAGGTTCTTTTTTAATGGCTTCCAGCAAGTTGGGATGATTGTCGGAAAGATCAGCGTATCCGTCAAGTTTGAAGGAAACCAGTCCGTCAAAAGTTACTTTTTTCGGAAATACATTATTGTTCATCCAAATGAATTCGTTTTGGGCGTTTCGGTCAGAGTTTTCTCCAATCGGATTCAATTCCGGCACCGGAAAACCTTTGGGCGACGATTTCAGATATTGATGAAATTTTACCGGATTAACTTCACTAACTACCGTATAATGAATGTTGAGTTGGGTTGCAATAATTCCATCTGAAATAAATAAAACAAGAAGTACCGTTGCAAAATGTTTGTTATTTTTAATTTTTAGTGCTGAAAAAATAAATGCCAGTAAAATGAGTAGCTGAATAGTTCCTTGTAAAATAACAGCATCAAAACGTTTGGCTTCCAAAATTTTTCCGGTGAAACTTTTGCCTTCTTCGAAAAACACAAAGTCAACAATTTTGGTAACTGCATTTCCAACTAAAATCAACAGGAAAACCATTATCAAGCCTGAAATGATTACCAGTCGCCTGCGATCAATCTGGGCGAAGGCATTTATTTTCAAATTAATTCCTGCAAAAGCCAAAAATCCGAAAATGGTAAATGCCCTGAAAATGCCGGGATACTGGAACATGTTCATCAGCGGAAAATAGCGGTACAAAAATTCGCGCAGGAAAAACCGGTCGCCAAAGGAAACCAGCAACGAAATAATTCCAAAAAATAAAATAACGTAAGATTCTTTGTACCTGACTTTTTTTGTGACGGCAAACAGGAACAATACCAGACTGATAATTCCCCAGTAGCCGTTCGACATGGAAGCATCGGTTTCAAAAAACTGTGCATCGGCGCCTGTTGCCATGGGCAGCAAAAACGACAAAACCGATTTTATAGAAAACGGATGTTTGTGGGCAAGTTCCAAAGTTAACCCACCGTACCGGCTCAAAAACGGCGCACTCTGAAAATAAGCCACAATTAAAACCGCGCTGAAAAGAACCACAATTCCGGCCAAAAACGAATTATAAATCAGCGCTTTTTTCAGGTAGCTTTTATCAGTTCGGTTAGCAACCAAATTGAAAATAAAAATGCACAGGAGAAAATATCCTGTAATTATGGTTAGTCCGGGATAGCTGGCGTAAACCATGAGAAAAAGCGAAATGGCCAGTTGCACCAGATTTGGCCGGTTGAATTGCCGGATGAATTTAAAATAGCTTCCAAGCAAATAAGGCAAAATGGCGTATCCGGCAACAAATGCCAGGTGCTGGGCATTACCGACAGTTAACCCGGAAAGCATGTACGCAACTGAAAGACCAAGTGAGATTTTTTGGTCAGAATCAAATTGTTTCAGAAACCAGAAAAACGAAACTCCTGCAATAGAAATATAAACCAGAAACATGAACTGCAGCGTAATATTGGAATAGCCGAACAAATTTCCCACAATCCAGAATTCAGGATTAAAAACCGAAACCAGGTCGGCAAAAATGGGCGTTCCGTAAAGCAGGTAGGGATTCCAGAGCGGAAATTGGTTGTTCAGAATCGATTCCGAAAAAAAATAACGCGACGGTAAAAAGGCATCCACAAAATCCCATTTCATGCCGTTTTGCAAAAAGGCAACCTGCCAAAATGCAAGGATGGTCACCAAAAACAGAAGCAGGATTTCTTTTTTCTTCATGCGTTGCCTGATTTCATAAAACGAAAGTAGTTAAAATCAGGAATACTGTTTGCCGGCTAAGCCAGTGTTTTCAAATATTCCACCAGTTTTTGCACTGCCCGTGCCCGGTGGCTGATTTTGTTTTTCTCTGAAAGATCCATTTCAGCAAAGGTTTTGTCGTAACTGATGGGTAAAAATATGGGATCGTAGCCAAAACCAGAACCGCCCCTTTTTTCTTTGGTGATTTCCCCTTCCACAATCCCTTCAAACTGTTTTTCATTTCCATCCAAAACCAGCGAAATAACGGTACGGAAGCGGGCTTTGCGGTTTTTTTCATTTTCCAGGTTGGCCAAAACCTTGTCCATGTTGGCCTGCGGATCTTTGGTTTCGCCGGCATAACGCGCTGAATAAACTCCCGGCTCTCCATTCAGCGCTTCAATTTCCAAACCGGTGTCGTCAGCAAAACAGGAATAGCCGTATTTTTCATACACAAAAATAGCTTTTTGCCGGGCATTGCCTTCCAACGTCGGCTGTTCTTCCGGTATTTCTTCAAAACAGCCAATGTCTTTCAAACTCAGCAATTCAAAATGATCCCCCAAAATGGACTGTAATTCTTTTAGCTTGTGTTGGTTATTTGTTGCAAAAACTAATTTCATATTCTTCGTTTTGCGGTAAAAATAGGGAAAAAATTATAGAAAGTCGGCCAATTAAAATGGGGTGTATTATCTAATAATTAGATTTTAGAAGATATAAAAAACATGGATTTCTCAGGTTCGTTAGTAAATAAATTCGCGATTCGCGAATCGCGAATTAAAAATCTTTTGTATATTGTTCGTTCGTAAAAGAGAATTATATGAAGAAACACAGCGGAATGCGGCCTCACGATATTGTTATTTTATTAAAAATAGCAGCCAGGGGAAATCGCGAATGGCTTATGAAAGACCTTTCGTACGAATTGGGTATAAGCGCGAGCGAGGTAAGCGAAAGCCTTAACCGGTCCGCCATTGCCGGGCTAATATTTCCGGATAAAAAAAAGCTGATGAAATTGGCTTTGCTGGATTTTCTCACGTTTGGTCTGCGTTACGTATATCCGCAGAAACCGGGTGCGCTGGTTCGCGGTATTCCAACGGCGCACTCCGCACCACCACTGAATAATGTAATTGTCAGCGAGGAACCTTTTGTATGGCCTTACGGAGAAGGTAAAGTACGTGGACAGGCTATTGAACCGCTGCATCCCAAAGTCCCGGAAGCCTGTCTAAAGGATGCTGAATTTTATCAGCTTATGGCATTGTGCGATAGTTTGCGGGTGGGAAAAGTCCGCGAAAAAAATATTGCCATCGAAGAATTTAAAAGAAGGATTCAATGAAGAACACCCTCTTTAATAAACAAGCCGTAAAAACCATAGCAACTGCACTAGGTGAATTAAATGCGCAGGTGGTTTTTGTGGGTGGCGCCGTGGTGAGTTTGTATATTGACGATCCTTCAGCCGATGATGTTCGTCCCACCAAAGACGTGGATATCAGCCTTCACATAGCCACTTTTTCTGAACTGGAAAAAATTCGTCTGTCGCTCACAAAGAAAGGATTCTTTCAAACATCGGAAGACAATGTAATTTGCCGTTTCCGCTTTCAGGACATTAAAGTGGATGTTATGTCCACACAGCCAGTAGGATGGGCGCCTGCAAACCGCTGGTTTGAGCCTGGTTTCCACCATTTGCAAACCGCGCAACTCGATGAAGTGCAAGTAAAAATTCTAAGCCTGCCCTGGTTTTTGGCAGCCAAATTCGATGCATTTTATGACCGTGGCTTCAACGATCCAAGAACCAGTCAAGATTTTGAAGATATTGTTTACTTGTTGAATTACACAACAAATCTGGAAAAGATAATTCTGAAAGCAGACGCTGATGTTCAACTTTATCTGAAGGAAGCATTCGAAACCATTCTTGAAAATCAAACTGTGCAGGAAGCAGTTGTCGGAAATTTATATTATGAAGACCAGATAAAACGGTTTAATAAAATAATTCAAATGCTAAAAAATATTATTCATAACCTTCACTTAAAAAAACACCGTATAACATTTTATCATCCAAAAGGAAGTAATCAATTAGTTCTACTTTGACACATTTATTGTTTTGAATAACAGAGGCCTATGTCGTATTGCCGTTTTATGTGGCGTTCCTTTAGTTGCCTGAGCAAGCGATCT
>NZ_JAWLCI010000077.1:0-22597 GCF_041687215.1 Mariniphaga sp. | reverse complement strand
TTAGGTTTACCATTTAAAAATGTTAAAAAGAATTAAGCTATGGCCAAAGAATCAATGAAAGCCCGCGAAGTAAAAAGGGCAAAACTGGTTGAAAAATACGCTGAGAAAAGGGCCAGGCTGAAAGCCGAAGGTGACTCGGAAGGTTTGCAAAAATTGCCAAAAAACTCTTCCAGGGTTCGTTTGCACAATCGCTGCAAACTTACAGGAAGACCAAAAGGGTATATGCGCCAGTTTGGCATTAGCAGGATTAATTTCCGCGAAATGGCTTCGTCTGGTTTAATTCCAGGAGTTAAAAAGGCTAGTTGGTAATTGTAAAAGACTTGAATAATGAGTAAAGTATCAGATCCAATAGCAGATTATCTGACAAGAGTGCGCAACGCAATTCTTGCCAAACACCGGGTAGTTGACATTCCTGCATCAAGCATTAAAAAAGAAATGACCAAAATCCTGATGGATAAAGGCTACATTTTAAATTTTAAGTTTGAAGAAGAACAGGGATACCAGGGCAACATAAAAATTGCACTTAAATACAATCCCGAAACAAAAGTATCTGCAATTAAAGGTTTAAAAAGAATAAGTAAACCAGGGCTGCGCCAGTATTGCAACGGAGATAACATTCCGCGCGTGCTCAATGGTTTGGGAATTGCAATTATTTCTACCTCGAAAGGAGTGATTACCGACAAGGAAGCCCGTGAGCAGAATGTTGGTGGTGAAGTTTTATGTTACGTCTATTAAAAAAAGGAACAGGTCATGTCAAGAATAGGTAGATTACCCATTGAAATACCATCAGGAGTTGAAATTAATATTGCCGAAAACAATGTTATTTCGGTAAAAGGACCTCTTGGTGAGTTAAAACAACAGATAACACCTGAAATTGAAATTGATGTAAAAGACAATCAAATCAGTTTTAGCAGGCCGGCAGAAACCAAACGCCTTAAATCGTTACACGGCCTTTCACGCTCGTTGGTAAACAACATGGTGGAAGGTGTTTCGAAAGGATACGAAATTAAATTAGAACTTGTAGGTGTTGGTTACCGTGCCGAAGTGTTACCCAATAATGTCCTCGACCTTGTTTTGGGATATTCGCACCATACTTATCTCCAACTTCCTCCGGAGGTTTCAGTGGAGGCTTTATCTGATAAACGCAGTAACCCAACCATTACCCTAAAAAGTACTGACAAACAGTTGATTGGGCAGGTGGCTGCAAAAATCAGATCATTCCGTGAACCCGAACCTTACAAAGGTAAAGGGATTAAGTTTGTGGGCGAAGTGTTGAGGCGTAAAGCCGGTAAAGCCGCCGCTAAATAATTTTTGAAAAATCAGGTATTATGGCATTAACAAAAACAGAAAGGCGAATAAGGATAAAAAGCCGGGTACGAAAAATTGTAACCGGTTCGGCCGAACGTCCGCGTTTGAGCGTTTTTAGGAGCAACAAGCAAATATATGCTCAATTAATTGACGACATGAATGCAACCACTCTTGTGGCCGCTTCTTCTACTGAAAAAGAAGTAGCTGCCGAAAGTGGGAACAAATCGGAAAAAGCAGCTTTGGTGGGCAAACTCATTGCCAAAAAAGCACTTGCTGCCGGATTCCAAAATGTTGTTTTCGATAGGAATGGTTATTTATACCATGGAAGAGTTAAACAATTAGCTGACGCGGCCCGTGAGGGTGGCCTTAAATTCTAAATAAGTTATGGCGACATTAAGTAAAAAAGTTAAAACAAGCGACCTCGATTTAAAAGACAGGTTGGTAGCCATTAACCGTGTTACTAAAGTAACCAAGGGTGGACGTACCTTTAGCTTTTCAGCTATTGTGATTGTTGGAAATGAAGACGGAATTGTTGGCTGGGGACTTGGTAAAGCCAGTGAAGTTACCACTGCAATTGCCAAAGGTGTTGAAGCAGCCAAAAAGAACCTGGTAAAAATACCAGTAATTCACGGAACCATTCCACACGAACAATCTGCAAGGTATGGAGGTGCTCATGTGCTGCTAAAACCAGCTTCATCGGGTACTGGTGTAAAAGCCGGAGGCGCCATGCGTGCCGTACTCGAGAGTGTTGGAATTCACGACATTTTGGCTAAATCCAAAGGCTCTTCCAACCCGCACAACCTGGTTAAAGCTACCATGGAAGCTCTGCTCGAATTGAGGGATGCTCATGCTGTAGCCCAGCACAGAGGTGTTTCATTGGAAAAAGTTTTTAAAGGATAACACAGTTATGGCTAAAATAAAAATTACACAGGTAAAAAGCAGCATCGGTTCTACTAAAAGGCAAAAAGCAACGCTCGAAGCCCTTGGTTTGCGCAAAATGAACCAAACCGTGGAACACGAAGCCACCCCGCAAGTGGTTGGAATGGCCAATAAAGTGGGACATTTAATAAGTGTTGAAGAAGTATAACAATATTTCAAACAAATGAAATTATGGATTTAAGCAAATTAAAACCTGCATCAGGTTCTACTAAAAAGACCAGGCGTATCGGACGCGGACAAGGCTCAGGCCATGGTGGTACTTCCACACGTGGGCACAAAGGCCAGAAATCAAGGTCTGGGTACTCTAAAAAAGTTGGTTTTGAAGGTGGACAGATGCCATTACAACGGGTCGTTCCAAAATCGGGTTTTAAAAATATCAACCGGGTTGAATTCAAAGCAATCAATTTGGATGTTTTACAACAACTGGCTGAAAAAAGAAACCTGACCTCAATCGATGTGGCCGCACTTGTAAACGCAGGAATTACTTCGAAAAACGAAAAGATAAAAATTCTTGGCGGTGGCACATTAGATAAAAAGCTCGATGTAAAAGCACATGCTTTTTCTAAAAGTGCGAAAGAGGCTATCGAAAAACTGGAAGGAACAACCGAAATACTTTAAACTGTAATGAAACGATTTATAGAAACCCTAAAGAATATTTACAAGATTGAAGATTTGAGGATTCGAATCGGTACTACCTTGTTTTTTATCTTAATTTACAGGTTAGGATCGTTCGTATCTCTCCCGGGTGTTGACCCGGCCCAACTGCAAAATTTGAAGAATCAAACTTCAGATGGGTTGCTTGGGCTGATAAACATGTTTTCGGGAGGGGCGTTTGCTCAGGCTTCTATCTTCGCTTTAGGAATTATGCCATACATTTCTGCCTCCATTGTAATCCAGTTACTTGGAATCGCAGTACCCTATTTCCAGAGGTTGCAGAAAGAGGGGGAGTCAGGAAGACGGAAAATCAACCAGATTACGCGTTATTTAACGGTAATTATTCTGGTTTTCCAGTCACCGGCATATTTAACTAACCTGCATTTCCAATTGCCCGATTCTGCCTTTGCCATGAGCGGTACGCTGTTTACAGTGTCATCGGTTATCATTTTAACGGCAGGCTCTATGTTTGTGATGTGGTTGGGTGAACGAATTACCGATAAAGGTATCGGGAATGGAATTTCCCTGATCATTATGATCGGAATTATCGCGCAGTTGCCTATGGCAGTAGTTCAGGAATTTGCTTCCCGGATTAGCCAGCAGGGTGGAGGTCTTGTAATGTTTCTTATTGAGTTTGTTATCCTTTTCCTGGTATTTATGGCATCCATACTGCTGGTTCAGGGAACTCGCAGAATACCGGTGCAATATGCCAAACGGATTGTAGGAAACAAACAATATGGTGGAGTACGTCAGTACATCCCTTTGAAAGTTAACGCTGCAGGTGTAATGCCCATTATTTTTGCCCAGGCAATAATGATGGTTCCTATTACCCTGGTTGGTGTGGCAAATTCTGAAAACCTGAATGGTGTTGCGGCTGCTTTATCTAACATCACCGGGTTTTGGTACAATTTTATGCAGTTTATGCTGGTGGTTGCCTTTACTTATTTTTATACGGCAATTACCATCAATCCTACACAAATGGCCGAAGACATGAAGAAAAACGGCGGCTTTATTCCTGGCGTTAAACCAGGAAAAAAGACAGTGGAATTTCTCGACACTATTATGTCGCGAATTACACTTCCGGGATCTATTTTCCTGGGGCTGATTACAATTCTGCCGGCATTTGCCATGCTTATGGGTATCAACCAGCAGTTCGCCTATTTTTATGGCGGAACCTCGTTGCTTATCCTTGTTGGGGTAGTGCTCGACACGCTGCAGCAAATTGAAAGTCACCTGTTAATGCGTCATTACGACGGGCTGACCAAGTCGGGCCGTATTAAGGGCCGCGCAGGTGGAGGTATTTAACGTAGAATGAAGTCTTTTTAAGTCATTGTTAAGGAGATGCAACTGTAATTATGCAAAATGAAATGCTTCTGTTATCTTTGCAAAAAAATAACTGAAGATTAGAAGCAGTTACAACAACTTTGAATTAGTTAAACATTTAAAAACAGGTTAATTTTTATGGCAAAACAGCCTTCGATTGAACAGGACGGAACAATTATAGAAGCATTGTCAAATGCAATGTTTCGTGTTGAACTGGAAAACGGGCACGTTATTACAGCCCACATTTCAGGGAAAATGAGAATGCATTACATAAAAATATTACCGGGAGATAAGGTTAAAGTTGAAATGTCTCCTTACGATTTGGCAAAAGGCAGAATAACGTTCAGGTATAAAAATTAAATCATTTTATAATGAAAACCCGAGTTTCAGTAAAAAAGCGCAGTGCAGAATGTAAAATCGTTCGCAGAAAAGGGCGCTTATACGTAATTAATAAAAAGAACCCGAAGTTTAAACAACGTCAGGGGTAATTTTAATTTGAAAAATGAATTGATATGGCACGTATTGTAGGTGTTGATATTCCGAATAATAAAAGAGGTGAGATTGCCCTTACCTATATTTACGGCATTGGCCGCAGCAGGGCAAATACCATCCTTAAAGAAGCAGGAGTTGACCCGGACGTAAAAGTACAGGACTGGAATGATGATCAGTTTGGAGCAATCCGAAACGTAATCAACAGCCAGTTTAAAGTTGAAGGTGAACTTCGTTCTGAGGTACAGATGAACATTAAACGATTGATGGACATTGGTTGCTACCGTGGTATCCGTCATCGTATTGGCTTGCCTGTTCGCGGGCAAAGTACAAAAAATAACGCCCGTACCCGTAAAGGAAAGCGTAAAACTGTTGCAAACAAAAAAATGGCCACTAAATAAGGTATTTGAGTTATGGCAAAAAAGACAGGATCAAGCAAAAAGAGAGTGGTTGTTGTGGAAGCTAATGGAATGGCCCACGTACACTCATCTTTCAATAACATTATTGTTACGCTGACCAATATGAACGGCGAAGTAATTTCGTGGTCGTCAGCAGGCAAAAAAGGTTTTCGCGGTTCAAAAAAGAACACTCCCTATGCTGCACAGGTAGCTTCCGAAGAGTGTGCCAAAACCGCGTACGACCTTGGTTTACGCAAAGTAAAAGTATTTGTGAAAGGCCCGGGCAACGGCCGCGAGTCGGCTATCAGGGCGCTTGCCACAGTGGGGCTTCAGGTAACTGAAATTGTTGATGTTACCCCGTTGCCGCACAACGGTTGCAGGCCTCCTAAAAGACGACGTGTTTAATTTTAAAACAAAAGGTAATGGCGAGATATAGAGGACCAAAATCTAAAATTGCCCGGAAATTCGGTGAACCCATTTTCGGACCCGATAAAGTATTTGAACACAAAAATTATCCTCCGGGAATGCACGGCATTTCGGCCCGCAGGAGAAAAGTGTCAGAATACGGGCTTCAGTTGAAAGAAAAACAAAAGGCAAAATATACCTACGGTGTTTTGGAAAAACAATTCCGGAATCTCTTCGAAAAAGCGAACTCATCCAAAGGTATTACCGGCGAGGTATTACTGCAGTTGCTTGAATCGAGGCTCGACAACGTAGTTTTCCGCCTGGGTATTGCAAAAACACGGGATGCTGCCCGTCAGTTTGTTACACACAAACATATTGTTGTGAACGGAAAAGTAGTTAATATTCCTTCGTACCAGGTAAAACCCGGCGACCTTATTGGTGTGCGGGAAAAATCAAAGGCGATGGAAGAAATTACAGACTCATTGCATTCGCGCCGGAGCACTCGTTACGAATGGCTTGAATGGGACAGAGACCAGATGGCCGGAAAATTCCTCAATGTGCCTGAACGTGAAGAAATACCTGAAAACATCAAAGAGCAACTTATCGTAGAGTTGTATTCAAAATAAAAATTTACATAGGTTATTATGGCAATATTAGCATTCCAAAAGCCCGACAAGGTGATAATGATTGAGTCCGATGATAAATTCGGAAAATTCGAATTTCGTCCGTTGGAACCCGGCTATGGCATTACAATTGGTAATGCCCTGCGCCGAATTCTTTTATCATCGCTCGAAGGGTATGCAATCACCAGTGTGAAAGTTGAAGGCGTTGACCATGAATTTTCTACGATTAAAGGAGTTATTGAAGATGTTACAGATATTATCCTTAATCTCAAGCAAATTCGGTTTAAAAATGAAGTGGAAGATTTCGACAGTGAAAAAGTGACTGTTTCAGTTTCAGGACAAGAAGAATTTACTGCCGGAGACATTAACAAGTTTATGACCGGTTTCAGGGTCCTAAATCCTGACCTGGTTATTTGCAGAATGGAGCCCGATGTAAAACTTCAACTGGAACTCACCATAGGCAAAGGTCGTGGTTACGTTCCTGCTGTTGAAAATAAACCAGAGGAAACAGAATTCGGTTTAATCCCAATCGACTCGATTTACACGCCCATTAAAAAGGTGAAATACTCGGTTGAAAACTTCAGGGTTGAACAAAAAACCGACTACGAAAAACTGATTCTTGAAATCAGTACCGACGGTTCCATTCAGCCCAAAGACGCTCTGAAAGAAGCAGCCAAAATTCTGATTTATCACTTAATGCTCTTTTCAGATGAGAAGATTACCATCGACTCTGATGAGAAATTTGCAAACGAGGAATTTGATGAAGAAGTGTTACACATGCGTCAGTTGTTGAAAACCAAACTGGTTGATCTCGACCTTTCGGTTAGGGCATTAA
This sequence comes from Mariniphaga sp., assembly GCF_041687215.1. NCBI lineage: Bacteria > Pseudomonadati > Bacteroidota > Bacteroidia > Marinilabiliales > Prolixibacteraceae > Mariniphaga > Mariniphaga sp. The sequence continues at coordinate 15,623 of NZ_JAWLCI010000077.1, read as the reverse complement.
ACTGCCTCAAAGCTGCCGACGTGGACACACTGGGCGATTTGGTTACTTACAACCGAAACGATTTGCTTAAATTCAGAAATTTCGGTAAAAAATCATTGACCGAACTGGATGACCTGCTCGATAATATGGGGTTGAGTTTTGGGATGGATATTAGTAAGTATAAACTTGACAAGGAGTAAAAGGTAATGAGACATAACAAAAAATTCAATCATTTAGGCCGTCAGAGTTCGCACCGAAAGGCAATGTTGTCAAACATGGCCAGTTCGCTTATCGAAAGTAAACGAATTACCACAACAGTTGCCAAGGCAAAAGCGTTGCGAATGTATGTTGAGCCGCTTATTACAAAAGCAAAGGACGATACTACGCACTCGCGCAGGGTTGTTTTTAGCCACCTTCAGAATAAAGAAGCCGTTTCGGTACTGTTTCGCGATGTTGCTGAAAAAGTGGCCGATCGTCCGGGAGGATACACGCGCATTTTGCGCACCGGAAACCGTTTGGGCGACAACGCAGAAATGTGCATCATTGAACTGGTGGATTATAACGAAGCAATGTTAAGTACCGGCGAAGAGGCTGCAAAACCAAAACGCCGCCGTTCGCGCCGTGGCGGAGCTAAAAAATCGGAAAATCCTGTAGCTGAAACAGCTAAAAAGGAAAAACCGAAAGCTGAAAAAGCTGCACCTGCCAAAGCGGTAAAAGAAGAAGCACCAAAGGTTGAAGAGCCAAAAGCAGAAAAACCTGCTGAGGAAAAACCAACGGCAGATACACCTGCTGAAGAAACTCCAAAAGCTGAAACACAGGAACCAGAAGTGAAAGAGGAACCTGCTGCCGATGCAGAAGAGGAGAAAAAGGAAGAATAGTTGTATTCTCAAAGATAAAATGGAAACCGGTCTGATTCAGGCCGGTTTTTTTTTGTTTTGTCCGGTAGCCTAAACCCGTTAAATCTTTTAACTTTATACTTTCATAAATTAAAAGCTTTCAGCATGGATAAAATGATATCTAATTCAAACTTTTCACGCCGGAAATTTATTGGTTCCGCAGCAACGGTAGCCGCTGGAATTTCAATATCTCCAACTGTTTTGGCAGGTTCACTTAGTGGAACAGGAAAACCCAACTCCCGGTTTAAAGGCGTGCAGATTGGCGCCATAACTTACAGTTGGCGCAGTATGCCTTCCACCGCGCAGGATATTCTGAAATACTGTGTTGAAGCCGGTATCAGCTCCATTGAACTGATGGGAAATGTGGCCGAAGAATATGCCGGTATTCCGCCCATGCCGACACGGCCTGCACGGGATGCAACTGATACAGAACGTGCAGCTTACCAGCGCGATGCAGATATTGCAAGTGAAAGACAGCGCGAATGGCGGCTTTCAGCTTCCATGGACAAGTACACTGAATTGCGAAAATTATTTAAAAAGTCAGGTGTGAATATTCACATTGTAAAATTTGCTCCGGCCAACTGGACCGGCAATGAAATTGATTATGCTTTTACTGCTGCCAAAGTTTTGGGAGCCAAAGGAATTTCCAACGAAATTGGCCACGAAGCCTGTGCGCGTTTGGGAAAATACGCCGAAAAACATAACATGTACGCCATTTACCATAATCATGCCCAGCCCGGCGAACCTGGTTTTTCTTTTGATGATTTTCTCGACTATTCGCCAAGAAACATGCTGAACTTCGATGTAGGCCACTATTTTGGCGCCACCGGAAACCATCCGAACGAAGTGATTGAACGGTTGCATAACCGTATTTTCAGCATTCATTTAAAAGACAAAACCGGAAAAGATGCCAGTCCGGCCAATACCAACATGCCCTGGGGCGAGGGGGATACGCCAATCGCTGAAATACTTCAACTGATTCAGAAAAACAAATGGCCCATTTACTGCGATATTGAACTGGAATATTCTGTTCCTGAGAATTCAAATGCGCAAAAGGAAATAATTAAATGTGTGGAGTATTGCCGGGATATATTGGTATAACCGCAACTCAAGTGGTTGCAACCTGTCCAAATAAGCTGAGTAATTCCGCCGTCCGTATTTCTTTTTCCTGAAATCCGACTGCATGAAATGAGTTGTTAAGAGATTCAAGCAATCGTTTTAAAAATAGCTTATCCGGTTGCGGTTCTGCATATTTTTCGACCGGAGAATAGTTGTTTTTTTTCAGATGGTAATCCACTTCTTTGCGGCTGGCGATGGATCCTTTGTTGGAGGGATTAATGTAAAATAACACATCCGATGACGAATTTTTTCCGTGTACTCTCCTGGCCAAATCGCTGTCAACAATAGCCACCAGCGGATTTTTCGGGAAATCAGTAAAAAAGGCCGGAAGCCCAAGTTGCCGGGCTATTATGGTGTAAAATAAACTTAATGAAACCGGATTTCCTTTTTTGGTTTCCAGCAATTGGTTTAAATAGCAATTTTGGGGCGACTGAATATTATTATGGTTTACTGAGAAACCATGAATATTAAACAGGAAATGATTTAGAATGGTGGTTTTTTCCAGTAGAGTCAGGGAATCATTCAACTCCAGCCAAATCGAATTTTTAATTTTTTCGATTTTCTGATTAATTCCCATCTGGTTAACATCAGGATATTGAAACTTATCAATGGTAAGAAAACCTTCCAGTAAATTATGTTCCAGGGAAGAAATCCATATTTTCAAAAGATTCCTGGTTTTTTTGAACTGCAAATCCTGAATCAGGTTTTCAATCCGTTCCTGGCTTGTTTCGTCAAAGCTGTTTTCCCATTGTTTCTCGAGTGCAGGAATAATATTGAAATTTGCTTTTAACAATTCTTTTTCAACGGTTTCAAAAACCAGGTTATCGGGGTCGTCCAGTAAATTGATTAATGCCTTTAGCCTGCTTCGTTTCATTGTTAATTATTTTGTTAAGTTATCCAGTACTTTTTTTATCAGTTTTTCCATTACCGGACGGTAGTTTTCGTTCGCCTGTTTGGTTACCCGGTTGGCAATTATCAGGCAAACGGTTAAAGCCTGGTGACCCAGCATTTTCGAAAGTCCGTAAATGGCCGAACTTTCCATTTCGAAATTGGTAATTTTATGATCTTCGAACCGGAACTTTTCCAGCAGTTTGTTCAATTGAGGCATGGCCAACGGAAGCCTTAACACGCGACCCTGTGGGCCGTAAAATCCGGGAGCAGATATTGTTACTCCCTTTTTGAATTCAGGATTTTCAAATTTACTCATTAATTTTCGCGACGCATCCACTACATAAGGTGTTGGAAGAAACTCGCTCCAACCGGTAAATTGTTTAAACGCTTTTTCGAAAGGTAAATCGCAAATCTGTTCACGGTTGGCGTAAAAATTTAACATGCCATCAAAACCAATCGATTTTTGCGAAACAAGAAAAGAGTTCACCGGGAAATCTTCCTGCAGGCTTCCCGAAGTCCCTATTCGTATTATATTCAGCGACTTTTTATCATCTTTAATTTCTCGTGCTTTCAAATCTATATTTACCAATGCATCCAGTTCGTTCAGTACGATATCGATATTGTCGGTGCCAATTCCTGTAGAAATAACAGAAAGTTTTTTGCCATTGTACCAGCCGGTTACTGTTCTGAATTCCCGGTTTTTAGCAGAAAAATCGGTTTGGTCAAAAAAACCGGCCACCGAGTCAACCCGGGCCTGGTCGCCAACCAAAATAATTTGGTCTGCAATGTTTTCCGGTTTCAGGTGTAAATGAAAAATAGTACCGTCGCTGTTTAAAATTAATTCCGAATTTAGTATCATTTTGTCGTAATTAAGAGTTTAAAACTATTCAAAAAATGGTTAACAGTCAATAGTTTAGTAAAAAAAATATAAACATTGAGATTTTAAATTCTATATAAAAACCTAAATATGTTAACAACTTCGCAACTCAAAGTGATTTTGTATTACGAATTTTTTAGAATTTAATGGCTTAAATTTTTACTTTTGAATTTGTAAATCAAAAATTTTGACCTATGTCTTTTAAAATTTTTTCCCTTCAGCTTTTAGGCAAAATCAAGCCTGTTGAAAAAATAGAAATCCAACGAAAAAATTTGTGGGATGATTACCAGGAATTTCTTCAGGTTGAAAATTCTGACGAGTTAAAGGAATATCTGGACCTGGAAAAATACATTCAGTCTGCTGAATTTATTAACCGGAAAAAACAAATTCAACAATTAAAATTTAAAGGAAGTGAAGAAGAGAAATTGCTGAACGAGTTTGAACAACTTAAAAAATCCGGTCACATTAAAAAGTATTTTAAGCTGAAAGATTCACCCCAGCTTAAAAGATTTGAATCGCTAAAAAATTCGGATAAACTGAAAGAATACCGCAAGCTAAAGGAATATGTAGAAAACGGCAATTTTAGTAAGGAAAAAGAAGAAATGCACCGACTGGTATTTAGAGGTTCCGGGGAGCAAAATAGGGAAAAGGAATATAACAAATTGAAAAAACAGCCCGGAATAAAAGCTTATTTCGAATTGCACCAATCTGAAACTTTAAAACGGCACGATGCCATTTCGCATACTGAAAAACTGAAAAAATACCTCGAGCTGAAAAATCTGCCGCTAACTGATAAGGAAAAGAAGCACGAATTAAAGAATCTTCACAACGACAGTGAAATAAAAGGTTACCTGAAATTTGAACACTCCAAAAAACTGAAACTTTATCGGGAAACAGCAGACAGTTACAACCTGAAAAGATTTGAAGAATTAAAAGTTGAGGTGGAAAGTGAGGTGTTCAAAAAAAGAGTTGATTTTTTGAAAGACAAAAAGAAATTTGAAAAAACCGAAGCCTTTAAAAAATGGAGCCGTTTTAAAGAACTGGCTTCCAGTGACGATGTTAAGTTTTTTATGAAGTTTGAAAAGTCTCCACTTCTGGAAAATTATTATAAAGTGTCTGATTCTGCTGATTTAAAACGATTTAACGAGTTAAACAGCCGCATTACTTCCGAAGAATTTTTGAAACGAAAAGCTTACCTCGAAGATTCCAAAAAATGGGAAAAATCGGAAGAATATGTCAAGGAGGAAAAGTACCTCGAAATGAAAAAGAGGCCTCACCTGGTAAAATATTTTAAATACAAAGGAACCGACGCTTTTGATTTTTTTACCGGTTGGGAAGTGAGTTTTGAGGATGCTTTTCAGGGTGGAAAACTAAATACTGAAAAATGGGCCACTCAGGCGCCCTGGGCTGAAAAATCACTTGGACGCAATTATTCCATGCCGGGAGATTTGCATGTTTATACGAATGGTGAAAATATTAAATGTGAATCGAAACTTGTGATTGAAACACGTAGAGAGAATGCGAACGGAATGGTGTGGAAAATGCCTGCCGGTTTTGTTCCTGCTGAATTTGAATACACTTCAGGATTGGTTTCAACAGGTAATAGTTTCCGGCAGGAGGATGGAATTTTTGAAGCTAAAATAAAATTCAACCCGGTAAAAGAAACAGTTAGTTCCTTTGTTTTGCAGGGTGAAAAAAGCCACCCCGGAATCTATTTACTTGAAATGGGCGCTAAAAACCGTATTGGTGTTTCTTCCGCCAACGAAAAAGGAAAATTAACCATAAACGGCCTCGATATTTCCAACCTGAAAAAAGGGAAGTGGTATATTTTTACACTCGAAAAATCAGGCGGTACCTTGATTTGGAAAATTAATGATTCCGAAGTTTTAAAAATGGAAGACAGGCACATTGATTTTCCGCTTCATATCAACCTGTTTACCTTGGTAATAATCCCTATCCCGGGAAATAAACTTCCGGTTAGGTTTCAGGTTGACTGGGTGAAATGCTACAAAAAAATATGATTGATAAAGATTTTTATCCGAAATGGGCGGATGAATTTCCCGGAGCTGTTACCATTTGCAACAGGCAGGGAATTATTGTTTACATGAACAGGCAATCGGAAATTCAGTTCGAAAAATATGGTGGTAAAAAGCTGTTTGGGCAAAGTCTCATTGAGTGTCATCCGGAACCGGCTCGAACACAACTGCTGCAAATGCTCGAAAAACCAACAGAGAACAAATACATTTCAGAAAAAAACGGAAGGAAAAAGCTGGTAGTGCAATTCCCTTGGATGGAAAACGATGAATTTAAGGGAGTTGTTGAACTTTCCATTTTTCTGCCCGAATCTTTTTAGTTTCCGGAAACAAATGCGGTTGTATTGAATAAATTCCGGGTAAAATCATTCTATTTTTTTTGCCAAATCCAGCGCAGCCTGCACCAGGCAAATTAAGCTGGCACCCACGTTAATTTTTACAGACTTTTTTTAAATTTACACGCGTGGGAAATAATGGAATTCATACTAAAAACAAACTCGAAGAAGGGCTACTTTTTAAAATTTCTCCTTTTAAAGAGGTGATAAAAAAAACGCGTCCGCATAAACACGATGAATATTTTGAACTGATTTTTTTGAAAGAAGGTGAGGGATTTCATACCATCGAAGAGGAAAAGTTTGTGGTGTCAACTCCTGAAGTTTATTTTTTGAAACCAGGCCAGTTGCATTTCTGGCAATTTACTTCCATTCCCAAAGGTTTTGTTATTATTTTCAAAGATTTGGAATTTGATACGGTTAAGGAAAACGAATTGGCGGAACTTTACCGTTTGCTCAGCCTGAACACGCGGATTGGTTTTCCGGAACATTCCTTTCCTGAAACTTTATTGCAGGATATTTATACTGAATTTCAACTTAACAGTTCGTTTTCCAGGCCAATCATTCACGGATTACTGAAAGCACTGTTCGGGAAATTGCTGCGTCTGGCAGAAAACGACATGCAAAAACCGGTTGTCTCCCTTTCGCTGTTCAATAGATTTCAACATTTGCTGGCCAAAGAATGTCCGCGCCTGCACAAAGTGAATGAATTTGCCGCGTTGCTGAACACCACCCCTCAAAACCTCAATACCACCTGCCGGAAACAGGCAAAAAAAAGCGCAGGAGAACTGGTTTCCGAACGGATTTTACTCGAAGCAAAAAGGTATATTTTACACACCGACAGTACCGTGAATGAAATAGCTGATCAACTTTCGTTTTCCGATGCTTCCAATTTTGTAAAATTCTTTAAAAAAGCAGAAGGTACAACTCCCGTGCAATTCAGGGCGAAATATTTTCAATAATACCATTTAATCTTTTATTTCTACCGTAATTATTTGATTTATGCGAATTATTTTGCACACTGCAAATTGATTCGTTTATGCTGGAAATCATCATAATAAGTATTGCAGCCTTTTTTACGGCTATTCTTACCTTCTTTTCGGGGTTCGGACTGGGAACTATTTTAATGCCGGTTTTTGCTTTGTTTTTTCCGGTGGACATTGCCATTGCCCTAACCGGCGTGGTACATTTTGCCAACAATATTTTTAAGATGGGCCTGGTGGGAAAAATGGCCAGTAAAGCGGTACTCATAAGGTTTGGCGTTCCGGCCATTCTGGCATCTTTTGCCGGTGCCTGGGTTTTACTCCGGATTACCGGATTGCCTTCCATTTACGAATACCAATTGTGGGGAAATACCTTCGAAATAACCCCGGTGAAACTTATTATTGCCATTTTGTTACTGTTTTTCTCCCTGCTTGAAGTTCTGCCGGTTTTGCAGAAAATTGAGTTTGGCGGAAACCGGCTGATTATTGGTGGTATGCTAAGTGGTTTTTTTGGTGGTCTGGCAGGTATTCAGGGCGCTTTCCGGAGTGCATTTTTAATCAAAAGCGGACTTTCCAAAGAGGCGTTTATTGCTACCGGTGTTATCATTGCCTCACTGGTTGACATCACGCGACTTTCGGTTTATGCATCGCGGTTTACCTCCTCCGGTTTATCGGAGAATTTGGTTTTGCTTGTGTCTGCAACTCTTGCGGCCATTGCCGGGGCTTTTGCAGGGAAAAAGCTACTGAAGAAAGTAACATTCAGGGCCGTACAAATTTTGGTCGCTGTAATGCTTGTCATAATATCCATCGGGTTAGGAACTGGTATAATTTAGTAAAATACATGATTATAAAGACTAAATATCGATTTTTAACTCTGGAAAGAGAAAACTTCCCGGAGTCTTTAATGTTTCATAATAAAATTTAATAAATCATTCATGAAAGAAAAAGCAGTTTACCGGATGATAAAACCCGGTCTCAAACCAGTCATTCTGGTCTTTTTATCCGTATTTTATGCGGGATTTTCTTTCGGGCAATCCGATTTGAAATCATTGCTTCTACTGGCAGAGGAGAATTACCCGCTCATTGCGGCAAAGCAGGCCGAAGCAGAGGCGGCACAGGTAAACGTGGCCCTCGAAAAAAACACCCTGCTTCCTTCGCTGGATGCAGCCTACCAGGCCAATTATTCTACCTACAATAACATCACGGGGATGAGTTACCCGGGAATGTTGATGCCCATCAGCGGGCCGCCGACTTCGGAGAATTACAATAATCCGGTTCCCGGTTCGGCAGTGAGTTTACTGCTGAAATGGTCGCCGGTAACTTTTGGCCAACGCGCTGCGGCAGTGGAGTACAACCGGAAACTTTACGAAAAGCACCTGGCAGGCATCGAGGATGAAGTACTCAGGCTAAAGTTCAGAGTGGCATTTCTTTACCTTGAAATGGCAACTACCAAAGAGCTTATCGGAGTTTTTCAAAATAACATCGACCGGACCGAATATAATTTGGGGCAGGTGTCTTCTCTGGTAAGAGCCGGTCTCCGTCCCGGAGTTGACAGTCTTCGGTTTAAAGGCGAATTGTCAAAAGCCCGAACAGAGTTGTTCAGACTTGAAAACCTTCTTGAAACGCAAAAACAGGAGCTAAGGGAATTGCTGGTTTCTGAATCGTTTCAGGATATTGAAATGCACGCTTTTTTTATGGAAAATCTGCCTGACGAACCGGGGACTTTGCAAGATGCAGCCGGGAATCCGGTATTAAAAATGGCCCGGTTTGAACTGGAAGCCAGCCAGGCCAGGTTAGCTCAAATAAGCCGTTCGTGGACACCGAAACTCGAGTTTTGGGGAACTACTTATGCCCGCGGTTCAGGAATTGCTTTCGACGGAACAGTTAACAAAGCCGATGGCTGGTCGTTCAGCCGTTACAATTATGGTGTGGGGCTGCAGCTTGCTTTCCCAATTCTCGATTTAACTAATGTTAAGTTAAAAACCAATCGGCAGGAGGCTGTTGTCAGGTCGGTTGAGAGTTATTTCAGGCAAACACAAATTACCCTGAATAAAGAAGAGGCCATTGCACAGAGTGATTTTAAGACTTCGCTGCTGGTTGCTGCCGAAGTTCCTGTTGAGTACGAAGCCAGTGAAGCGGCTTTTCATGCCATTCAAACACGTTATTCTGCGGGATTGATCGATTATTCCGAGCTGATTCAGGCACAGTACGATTTGCTTCATGCCGAAGCAGGTCTGAAAAATGCTTTTGTCTCCTCCTGGAAGTCGTTGCTGAAACTGGCGGTTATACAGGGCGATGTAAATATATTCCTTAATCAAATTCAAAACTAAAATGAAGAAATTAATTGAAGGAGCACTAAGTAAACCCATTACTGTTATGGTGGCTGTGCTGGCTATCGCGTTTTTCTCTTTTATGGCCATCCGGAAAATGAAAGTGGACATTTTCCCAACATTCGGATTGCCTACCATCTACGTGGCCCAACCATACGGCGGGTTATCTCCCGAACAGATGGAATCCTTTGTAACAGGTTATTATGAGTATCATTTTCTGTATGTTACCGGGGTTAAATCGGTTGAATCGCGGTCTGTTCAGGGAAATGCCCTCATAAAAATTATTTTTCACGAAGGAACCGATATGAGCCAGGCAGCTGCCGAAGTGGTAGGTTATGTAAACCGTTCGCGGGCGTTTATGCCGCCCGGAACCGTTCCCCCGTTTATCACCCGTTTCGATGCAGGCAGCGTTCCGGTGGGGCAGTTGGTATTTTCATCGCAAACCCGCACATTGGGCGAAATTGCCGACCTGGCCTTGTTCCGGGTACGGCCGATGTTTTCTACCCTGCCCGGAGTTTCGGCGCCCCCTCCGTTTGGCGGCAGCGCCAAAACAGTTATTGTAAAAGTTGACCCCGAAAAGGTTCAGCGCTACAATTACACCCCCGATGAAATCGTACAGGCACTGGCCGAGTTCAATTCTATATCTCCGGCCGGAAACCTGCGCATGGGCGATGAAATGCTCATTACACCGCAAAATACAGTGGTGGAAGATGTAAAAGATTTTGAAAATATTCCGCTTAAACTGGGAAGTGGAGCGTCGGTTTACCTGCGCGATTTGGCAACCGTGGAAATTGGCGCCGATCTTACAACCGGTTATGCCCTGGTAAACGGCGCCCGTTCGGTGTATATTCCGGTAACCAAACGTGCCGATGCATCTACCTGGGAGGTGGTAAAAAACGTAAAAAGGGCACTGCCCGATATGCAGGCCTCTGTTCCCGAAGACATCAACGTTTCCTATGAATTCGACCAGTCGGGTTATGTGATGAACTCGCTGAAAAACCTGCTGTTCGAAGGAGGCTTGGGAGCAATTCTGACCGGGCTTATGGTGCTGTTGTTTCTTGGCGACCGCCGGGGTGCGCTCATCGTTGTGCTAACGATTCCCATTGCACTGCTATCCAGCGTTATCTTTTTGAATATGATTGGGCAGACCATCAATATTATGACGCTGGGCGGTTTGGCACTTTCGGTTGGAATTCTGGTGGATGAGGCAACGGTGACCATCGAAAACATTCACCGGCACATGGAAATGGGAAAAGCAAAGGCAACGGCGATTTTGGATGGTTGTAAGGAAATTGTTACACCCAAGCTGCTTATTCTGTTTAGTATTCTGGCGGTGTTTGTTCCGGCATTGTTTATGTCGGGCGTGCCGCGCGGAATGTTCTTGCCCATGTCGCTGGCTGTTGGTTTTGCAATGATTGCCTCTTTTTTACTTTCCATGACATTTGTTCCGGTTATGGCTGTGTGGATTATGAAACACATGAAATATGAAGAAAATGAAACCAGCCGTTTCGGACGATTCAAAAAGCGGTACCTTGCTTTTATTCAGGAATTGACCAAAAGAGGCCGGTTAAGTCTGGCCGTTTATTTTATTCTCGCAGCAGGTCTGGTTACAGCGGGTTTTTATTTTATCGGAGTGGATATTTTTCCAAAGGTAGATGCCGGTCAAACCCAGGTAAGACTGCGTATGGCAACCGGTACCCGTGTTGAACGTACAGAAGAAGCGACGAAAGAATTGCTGAATATTGCAGAAGAAATTGTGGGAAATGGAAACATTGAAATCAGCTCGGCATTTATCGGGACCCAGCCATCCAGTTTTCCGGTTAACCTCATTCACCTCTGGACCAGCGGCCCGCACGAGGCAGTTATCCGGATAAACCTGAGCAAAGAGGCTCATTATCCTATCGAAAAATTTAAGGAAGAAATGAGGGCACGTTTTAAAACCAAATTTCCCAATGCCCAACTTTCTTTTGAACCGGGCGATTTGGTTGATCAGGTGATGAACCTGGGTTCGACAAATCCCATTGAGGTGGCTGTTTTGGGCCGAAACCTGGAATCTTCTCTCGTAATTGCAGAACAGTTGAAAGGCAACCTTCAGGAAGTTCCGTTTTTCCGCGATGTGCAAATAACAACTCCACTGGATTACCCGGGGCTGAAAATTGAAATAGACCGGGTAAAAGCCGGTCAGTTGGGACTAACCTCTGATAATATATCAAAATCGATAGTGGCAGTCACTTCGTCAAGCCGGTTTACCACTCCCAACTACTGGCGCGATCCCGCTTCAGGAGTGGCTTACCAGGTTCAGGTGGAATATCCGCAACACATGGTCAATAAACCCGAAGACATTGAAATGATTCCGGTAAATAATAAAGCCGGACGGAAAATTTACCTGCGTGACGTGGCTAGCTGGAACCGGATTTCAACTCCTGCCGAATACGACAGGCTGAACCAACAGCGGTTCATTACGTTAACGGCAAACATCCATGAAAAAGATTTGGGTGCGGCTGTAAAAGAGCTCGACAAAGCCATTGCCGGGTTAGGTGAACTGCCAACTGGTGTGAATGTGTTACAACGAGGGCAGGTCGATTTGCTGAATCAAACCACCGGTGAGCTGCAACTGGGATTGTTGATTGCCATTATTGTAATTTTCCTGATGTTGGCAGCCAGTTTCCAGTCTTTTAAAGTGGCGCTGGCAACTGTTTCTATTCTTCCGGCAGTGGTGGGAGGTTCGGTTTTGCTGTTGCTGATAACGGGGCACACCCTCAATATTCAGTCCTACATGGGCGCAATTATGGCGGTTGGGGTGGCTGTTGCCAACTCCATACTCTATGTTACCAACGCCGAAGACTTGCGGGAACAGGGCGACAAACAACCCTTTTTCAGCGCCTCGGCCAACCGGCTGCGCCCAATTATGATGACCAGTTTCGCTATGATCGCCGGTATGACACCGATGGCTCTTGGGTTTGGCGAAGGTGGCGACCAGATTGCCCCGCTGGGAGTAGCCGTAATTGGCGGACTGTTTTTCTCGATGCTCAGCACATTGATTTTCCTTCCGCTCATTTACAGAGCTCTGGTCGGGAAATATAATTTTGAAAGTGTCTCCCTTAATCCGTTGGATAATCACAGTAAATATTTTGAAAAACAATAAAATCCATATAAAATGAAACGATTTTTAATTATTCCGGCCGTTGCCATATTATTTTTCATCACTTCCTGCGCCCCGGAATCCAAAAATGAAGGGCAGGCGGCACAAAATGAGACCCAAAATGCTGAAGAGGTAAAAAGTGCATTTACGTTGAAAAAGCAGTTGGTCAGTTTTTCCCAAAATCTTCCTGCTGAATTGCTGCCTTATGAGAAGGCTGAAATTCATGCAAAGGTGGATGGATATGTACAGGCTGTTTTCGCCGATATTGGCGACGAGGTAAAAAAAGGTCAGGTGCTGGCCCGGCTTGATGCTCCGGAGGTTGCAGCCCGGCATGCCGAAGCCCGCGCAAAGTACAACGAAACGCAGGCCAGGTTTCATGCCAGCCGCGATAAATACTCACGCATTCAGAATGCAGCCAAACAGGAGGGTGTGATTTCAGAAACAGAAGTTATTTACGCCAAAAATCAGATGTTGTCTGACAGTGCTGCTTTAATCTCTGCCGAGGCCACTGCCGAGGCTTACAAACAAATGCAGGATTACCTGACTATTCGCGCCCCGTTTAATGGTATTATTACTGCCCGCTTTACAGATGTTGGCCATTTTGTGGGAAAGTCAGGGGAACAGGCGTTATTTATTCTGGAGAATCCGTCGCGTTTGCGTTTGCGGGTTCATGTGCCTGAATCGCATGTGGAAAATATTCCTTCCGCAGATAATCTGAAGTTTACTGTGGATGCCGCTGCCGGTAAAACATTTCGGGCAAAACTGTCGCGAAAATCGGGTAGTATTAACCGCGAAACACGAACGGAACTTTGGGAGTACGAGTATGATAATTCAGCGGGTGATTTGAAACCCGGAATGTATGCCACGGCAAATTTACTTTTAACCCGTTCTGAGGAGTCGTTTGTCGTTCCGTTTCCGGCGGTGGTTACTTCCATGGAACGGAAGTTTGTTATCCGCGTAAACAACGGAGTGGCCGAATGGGTAGATGTGCAGGAGGGAATCTCTTTGGCCAGCGGGAAGGAAATTTTCGGAAACCTTAAAGAAGGAGATACGTTACTTTCAAGAGGAAGCGAAGAATTAAAATCCGGAAGTCCGGTAAAAATTAAAAATGAATAAAGGAAAGTGCGCCCTGATGTCTATGTTGGGGCGCACAATTTTTCAGAAATTAAAACAATAGTCATGAGCCTGAAAAGGAAGTTGTTTCATTCAAAAGAAGTCCGTTCATTTATTATTATCCGGTTGATTGTCGGACTTGTTTTTCTCTCCGAAGGCATTCAGAAATTTCTCTATCCGGAAATTGTGGGGGTAGGGCGTTTCGAAAAAATAGGATTCGAAAACGCCGAATTTCTGGCCTATTTCGTGGCAGGTTTTGAAATTGTTTGCGGCGCATTGTTGCTTATCGGTTTTCTTACACGGCTGGCGGCCATTCCGCTGCTAACCATAATGGCAACCGCCTTAATCAGTACAAAAATTCCCATTTTACTGAACGAAGGATTCTGGTTTATGGCACATGCTGCCCGCACAGATTTTGCCATGACCATGTTGCTGATTTTCCTGCTGATTTATGGGGCAGGGAAGTGGTCGGTGGATTATTCGGTAAATTCACTACGGTAGTATAAAAGGAAAGTAAAATTCCTTTAAATTGTTATTTTTGAAAATTTCAGATTAGGGTGAAATTTGGCTATTGTGGTTTTGTCAGGTGATTTAGTCGAAGTCAAATCCGATATTATTTTTTAAAAAGATTCGAAAATTTTTTGCTATTTCAACCGCTTCTTCTGACTCTTCTTTTGTTAGATGAATAATAGTGTCCGGGTATCTGATTTCTACTCCGAATGCGTTTAATTTTATGACATTCTCATATAATTCGTCATCAATTGGAATGACATCATTCAGTAAATCAAGAAGATACCTTAAGTCATGACTTCTTTTGAAAGGGATGGAATTCTTTTCCAGCAAACATTTTATATACTTTTCAACTGCCTGCTGACAATGAAAGGCAAGTGTGTCAGAATATTCAGGGATGTGCTGATTTATCAGGATTGCTGTACCTAAGTCGTGGTCAGCTTTTTCAATCCACCCTTTTAATCTGTTAATTTCTGTTTTCATACATGAGTTGAGCATCCTGAATAGCAGAGTTTACAAAAGAATACTTTTTTAGTTTTTCGTTTTCAAATTCGTCGTTTGTATATACCACAATATCCACAGGTAGTTTTGAGCCTTTTAGAATTCGCTGAATTTCAATACTACGTTTATATTTTGGTTCGGTTGTATTCTTAATAATTAGCAAATCAATGTCGCTGTCTTCATTTGCATGGCCTGTAGCATAAGATCCGACCAGATAAATTCTGTCAGGATGAATTTTTGATGCAATTTTAGCTACTATATTCGAAATTGTTGTCTTGTTTATCATTTGATAATAAAAACTTTTGGGCTGAAAGATAATGAATTTATTAAAATAGTCAATTAATGAAAATCTTGGTTAAATTCAAATTTTTAACCTTCTCAACCTTTCTACATACACCTCAAAATCCTCTTCGCCGAAAAGCACAAAACGAATGTGATTAACAAATTTCAATTCGGGTAACACCTCCTGTACAGTTTGCAGGGTGATATCTGTAGCGGCTTCAAACGGATAGCCAAAAATACCGGTAGAAATGGCCGGGAATGCCACCGAGTCGATTTCTTTTTCATCGGCAAGTCGAAGGGCATTCCGGTAACAGTCAGCCAGCAGCAGGTTTTCGGGTTTGTCTTTTCCGTAAACAGGACCGAGGCAATGAATCACATATTTGTTGGGAAGATTGTGTCCCCCTGAAATGACCGCCTGTCCGGGTTCGATGGGAGCCATAGGCAGGCACTCTTCGGCAAGACCGGGGCCGGCAGCCCGGTGAATTGCTCCGGCCACACCGCCTCCGGGCGATAGTTGTGCATTGGCTGCATTCACTACGGCCGTCATATCGGGTTGACTTGTAATGTCACCATGAACGGCCTCCATTGTAATTTCTCCTACCTGTTTTTTCATGGTGTTCATTTTTAAATTTTTA
>NZ_JAWLCI010000076.1:0-22673 GCF_041687215.1 Mariniphaga sp. | reverse complement strand
TTAAAAATCAATCATTGCTTTAATTGCACCGTCTTTGTATCCTGCTACAATGTCGAAGGCGGTGCTGGTTTCATCCAATGTGAAATGGTGCGTAACCATCTTTTCTACATCGGCTTTACCTCTGATGACCAAATCGATGGCTTCTTCCACACAGTGGTTTTGACGGCGTACATTTATAATTGTGAGTTCTTTCCGGCGCATTAAATCCATGTCGAAAGTATATTGTGCTGATGGAGGAATGCCAACCAGTATAAGTTTACCACCGGGTTTCAGAATTTTTATGGCATTGGAAACGGACTCCTGCTCGCCACTTGCTTCAAAAGCCACGTCCACGAGCAGCTCTTCATGTTTTTTCACTTCCTTTTCCACATCCTGCTTTACAGGATTGATAATATACCGAACACCAATTTCCTTAGCTTTTTCCAGGCGGTAATCCAGCGGTTCAATCATGCCCACGTTTTTTATTTCATCGGCCAGCAGTTTCAGTAAAATGCTCAATCCGATGGGACCGGCGCCAAAAATTACGGCTGAGGTTTCTTTCTTTTTAATTTCGGCAAGTTTAACGGAATAAACACCTATGGTAAACGGCTCAATTAAAGCTGCCTGCACTGCATTCATTTTACCAGTTACCGGAATACAGGTAAATGCAGGCATTACAATGTAATCGGAAAGGCAACCTTCTATCTGTCCCGGACAACCCAAAAACTTGTTGTTTCTGCATGTGTGAGGCCGTCCGGAAAGACACTGGTCACAATGACCGCAATGAATAGCAGGATCAACCACAACCAGATCGCCCACTTTTACATTAGTTACTTTTGGTCCAACTTCCACAATGGTGCCCGAACATTCGTGTCCCACAGCAAATGGGTAATCAACCACCTGTGTTCCGATTTTTCCTTCAGAATAATAATGAATATCTGAACCACAAACCCCTATTGAAGCCAATTTTATTTTCACATCGTCTTCGTCAGTAAGAATTGGATTCGGAACTGTGATCATTTTCATTTCACGGATGCCCGTTAAAACAACTTTTTTCATTTTGATTCAATTTAAAGTGGGAAAGATAAAAATTGCATGGCAAAAAATCATCCTGTAATATCCGGCAATTTTTAATCATTTTTACCATATTCTTTTAAAAAAATTTCAAAAGTAATTAACCATTTACATCTGGAACTCAAAATTCAAAAAAAAACTGTCCTTACACTTAAAAAATGTATTTTTTTATCACAGTCTGTTATTCAACTATTTGCAATAAAATTGCCATTCCTTTATTAACACTTATTAATAATTTTTTAATTTTATTTTACTTTGAACACAATTTTGTGTTATATTAGCGATGTTTTAATTCAATGTGAATTGAATGTTATTTGAAACACTACCTTTTCTCTGTTAAACCAATATTTTTCCAGGTCTAACTAAACTAAACTATGAACAATCGGGTTATCGCCACCAATGGTAACCCGTTTTTTTATGCCTTTCCGGAAATATTATGTTTAAAACGAAGGAAGAAGAAAATTCCTGCTGAACCCAGTCCTACAAGGTATCCAAACCATATTCCAATCGGTCCGGCATTTAGCAGAAATGTAAATCCGTAGCTTGTGGGAATGCCAACAAGCATGTATGCGGCAAAGGCCATTAGCATAGGGATTTTCACATCGGCCATGCCACGTAACGTGCTGAGCATAATCACCTGAAGACCGTCGAAAACCTGAAAAATGGCAGCCACTACCAATAGTTGCGAGGCGATTATCACCACATTCGGATCGGTTGTAAAAACAAGGGGCAAATAGTTTCTGGCAAGAACAAATATCAAACCCATTACCGACATGAACAGCAAAACCAAATGGGTGGAAGCAAATGCAGCCATTTTTAGCGATTGAAAATCGTTTTGCCCCAGTTGGTGACTAACCCTAATGGTAGTTGCCTGTGAAATTCCGAGTGAAATCATATAAGTAAAACTTGCCAAACCAATAGCTACCTGATGTGCAGCCAGGGGCGTTTCGCCAAGCCATCCCATCATAATAGCTCCAATACTAAAAGTTAACACCTCAACAATAATCTGAAAACCAATGGGTATGCCAATCTTCAAAACTGAAACAATCCGTTTTTTACTAAACGGTTGTGCGTTGGCAAGCGTAAAATAGTGCCGGAACCGTTGAATTCGAAAAATATAAAACAGAAACATAACCGGCATTATAAGCCGTGAAACCAGCGTTCCAATTCCCGCTCCCAGCAAACCCAATTCAGGAAATCCGAATTTACCAAAAATCAATACATAATTTACGGCTATATTTATTACATTGGAAACCAACGTAATCTGCATGGCAATTTTGGTATTCCCGATTCCTTCAAAAAATTGTTTTACCGAGAAAAACAGCATAAACGGCAGATAAGAGGCACAAAGCAGCAGATAGTACGGACTGGCAAGTTCCAGTACATCGTTTGTCTGGCCTAAATAAGGCAACAGGAAATATACGCCAAACATAACGACTGAAAGTGCCAGGGCCGCTGCGAAATGAGTGAAAATTCCATTTTTTAACCACTTCACTACTTCTTTCGGTTTATTATTCCCAAAAGCTTTTCCAACAAGTGGAGTTAAACCGTAGGTAATGCCCATCCCGAAAAACATACCAATGATGAACACATTGTTGGCAAAAGCCGAAGCGGCAAGTTCAGCAGTACCCACATGGCCAACCATCATATTATCAACCAGCGAAACAGTTACCTGCCCGATTTGCGATAAAACTACCGGAATGGCCAAACGAAGGAGCCGCCTGTAAAATGGTATGTAATGCGCCAAATTCACGGCGCCAAAGATACATTATACAATTAAATGGAGAACCAGAAACTTACTTTCAGCATAAAAGCATTATCCGCTTTTACCTTGTTAATTCCTTTCAGGCTTTCAAAAACGGAAGGTTCGTAAAAACTTTCGTACCGAGACCGGGTTTTCGTCCACACAAAATAAATTGTAGAACCGGTTTTGTACTCCCAACGCGCCACAAAATTGGAACGAAACTCCTGAAAATTAAAATCGAGATTATTGGTGGTAAGATTTAAAACCGGATTAGCCCTTCCATCCTGCAACCAGGTTTCACCATTATCGAGCGTTTCCATAAAAAGAGGAGTGAAACGTTCATCCTGGTCCTTCGATTTTGAATCGGCTACAAACCTAAAATCTGAATATTTCCCCACTGTTGCATACGGATTTCCATAATATTGAAACGACAATTCAGGGGTAACAAAAAATTCGGCCCTGATGGTAGAAGAAATGGTTTTTCGGTCAATTTTTCCAACCAGGTATTTCCTTGAAGAATCTACATTTCGGTAAATGCTGGTAACAAACTGGTTGTAATCTGTTTCAACATCATAATTATTCATGGAGGAAAGTGTAAACCGGCTACCGATTTGCCATTGTATATAAAATATGTATTCGTTGGCATACGAAATATTATTGTCGTTTCGGGTCAATTCTGCACTAAGTCCCAAAGACAAATCTTTGCTTGAATTCGTTTGAAGCCTTATTTCGCCATTGGTTTCACCGTCAATTCGAAGCGATGGGCCACCCCAAAGTTTGCGGGTATCAATTTCGTAAAACGAACGTTCACCAAATAAATCAAGTTTCCAAAGATTAGCAAACTGTAACCGAACATGTCCCATCAATTCATCTCCCAGTTTTTCACCACCGTAGCTGCGGTTATGTTCCTGATCGACTTCAAAATAATAACTTTGCAGAATTCCTTTAGGTTTACTTACCCAATAAACCAAACTCACTTCCTGGTTGATGTAATCGGCCTGCCGAAGGTATCCCAAATCGTTTAGTTCAATGCCCGGAGATCGCCAGTCGAGCGACCCCACCAACCTGAATTTGCCACTTCGCTTTCCACCTCTTAATTCGCCTCCCCAACCCTGAAGACTGGTTAAGTTTTCATTGAATGTCAGATGCGAAGCATCGGGTCGTTGATAATAATGCCGGGAATTTCGCTGCAATGCTGAAATAGACTCTTGACTTCCGTTAACTCTCGAAAAAAAACTTTTTACATCTACAAAATACTTTCTGTTTAGCCAGTTGTGCTGAAAATCGATTCCGCCAACGAGCGAATTATCAGGCAAAAATTCCAGGTGTTCATCTTTAATATTCCGAATCGTGGAAGTTACCATTCCTCCCAATACTGTTTTTCCGTCGTTAAAATCCTGTTTTACCCGGCCAATAAAATAGTTCGAAAAAGGTTCAACAGCTACTTTTCGCTCCTGTTCGTTAAAAGAAATCACTGCATTTTCACGTGCAGTCATACTGTTTATAATTCCCAGTGAAAGCCCGGCATGATTTTTACCAGTAAGTTTCAACGCATTTAATATGGAAGTCTGATTAGGCATTTCAAGAGTTTCATTTTCTCCGTATTCTGGAAAATAAGCAGGAGCTGCACCAATACGGCGCGAATAAAAAAGCAGGTCACTGCCCGATCCGTAATCCAAAATACTGTTTCCTTCCAGGAAAAAAGGTCTTTTTTCGTTGTAAAAAACTTCGTACGATGTGAGGTTTAAAACCGAAGGATCGGCCTCTACCTGCCCAAAATCGGGATTTATGGTATAATCGAGTGTGAAATCGGAAGTTACGCCAATTTTACCGTCGAGCCCAAATCCGGCAGTTGGATTTTTAACTGCCTCCGAAACATACTTTGTTTTGGCGTAAGGTAATAATTCAAAATTTCGCTTGTTGGGAATATCTTTAATACCATGCAATTCACCAAAAATATAAACCATGGCAGGGGCATCCACCGGTATCAGTTTCCACTGGTCTTCCTCTTTCAGTCGGTCAATCCAGCGCCAGATGTGCATTCCCCACACATGTTCCTTTTTGTTGGCATAACGTAACTGGCTGAACGGCACACGCATTTCGGCATACCAGGCTGAATCTCCCACCGAAGCTTTGCCATCCCAAACAGCATCCCAGTTAAAATCCCAGCCATATTCACCCAAATGCATTAAATCCACTTTTTGACCGGCGGCTGTAACATTAAATTCAAAAGCAGTTTGTTTGTCGAAATAACTATCCAGGGCTATTCCTGCCATGTCGCCCATATTTTCGTCACGTCGGCCAAGGATTGAACGTATTTTTTGTGGTTCATTATCATAACATTTAATGGCCATATACAAATAGCTATCATCGTACAATATTTTTATTTCCGTTTCCTGCGACGGTGGTTTGGCCTGATTGGGTTGTTGCTGAATAAAACCTCCCTCCCATTTTCCAACCTGCTGCCAGCAGGCATCATCCAGCCGGCCATCTATTCTGGGTTTCAATTCAGTACGGGTTGCATGATAAACTTTTCGCTGGCTTGCGTGGTAATTTACCAGCGAGTCATCAGATAAATTGTAGTTAAAATTTTGAGCCGTTGTTTGCAGGGCAAATAATAAACTCAATAAAAAGGTTAAGCGTTTGCGATTCATCAAGGTTAAGTTTTATGGCCTAAAAATAACATGATCAAATGAACAAAAAAATAATTTCGTCATTTTTTATAATTTTTGAACATCAATTTCCATGATTCAAATAAAAATTGAAATTTTTATTCCATATTTTACCGTTTTGCAATTATTAACATACATTCATTTGCCGGAAAATACCATAGAACTAATTTCGAAACGGCAAAAATTAGAGAAAAAATCAAGATTAAACAATTTACAAAAAGTAAGGTTATTAATAGTTGTGTTTAAAAAAATTGAAAATTTCAGCAATGAATCACATCAAAAAAATCCTGATAGCCAATCGGGGAGAAATAGCTATTCGTATCATGCGTACATGCCGGGAGATGGAAATCAAATCGGTTGCGGTATTCTCTGAAGCTGACCGTACATCGCAGCATGTAAGATACGCAGATGAGGCCTATTACATTGGCAAAGCTCCTTCGAGCGAAAGCTACCTTAACATTGAAAAAATTATTGAAACGGCTAAATTATGTGGTGCTGAGGCCATCCATCCGGGTTATGGCTTTTTATCGGAAAATGCCCGTTTTGCCAAACGATGCAATGAAGAAGGAATTATTTTTATCGGACCATCGCCGGAAGTAATCGACCAAATGGGCGATAAAATCAAGGCACGCGAAACCATGAAAAAAGCCGGAATTCCGGTAGTTCCGGGAACCGAAGGAAGTGTGAATAACGAAGAAGAAGCCATGAATGCCATAAAAGAAATTGGCTTGCCGGTAATGATAAAAGCTTCGGCAGGTGGTGGCGGCAAAGGAATGCGGCTTGTTCATCACGAAAAAGATATTGTTTCGGCTGTTCGGGCGGCCCGTTCAGAAGCAAAAACAGCTTTTGGCGACGACTCTGTTTATATTGAAAAATACATCACCTCGCCCCACCATATCGAATTTCAGATTTTGGGCGATCAGCACGGAAATGCCGTACACCTTTTCGAACGGGAATGCTCGGTGCAACGTCGTCATCAGAAAATGATAGAAGAAACACCCTCACCGCTGATGACACCTGAATTACGAAACGAAATGGGCCGGGCGGCTGTTGAGGCAGCAAAAGCTGTAAAATATTCAGGAGCAGGAACCATTGAATTTTTGGTTGATGACGATTTAAACTATTATTTTCTTGAAATGAACACCAGACTTCAGGTGGAACATCCCATTACTGAACGTGTTACCGGAATAGATTTGGTTAAACAACAAATTAAAATAGCTGAGGGGCATCCACTTGAAATTCAACAGGAAAAACTCATTCAAAGAGGTCATTCCATTGAATGCCGGATTTACGCCGAAGACCCTGACAATAATTTTATGCCCAGTGCCGGAAAAATTTATAAAATTACCGAACCACTCGGGCTGGGTGTCAGAACCGACGGTTACGTTTACGAAGGGTATGAAATTCCGATTTATTACGATCCCATGATTTCGAAACTCATTGTGTGGGGAGCAAACAGAGACGAAGCCATCAGAAGAATGCGCAGGGCTCTTTATGAATATAAAATTACAGGAGTGAAAACCTCCATTAAATTTTTGGAACGCATAATGAATACACCCGATTTTATTGACGGAAAGTATGACACGCATTTTATTGAAAAAAATCAGGAACGTCTTCTTGCCAAGGATGATTGTGATGATTGTGATGACATAATTGTTATTGCAGCATATATCGATTATCTGGATAAAATAAACAGGATTCAGGAAATAAACCAGGGATTTGCCCCTGCACAAAGCAGGTGGAAAAAAACTCCTTATATCAATCATTTTTAGTTAAAAAATATGGCAGTAGAAATAAAAATAAACGATCGCACAGTATGGGTAAGACTGGTTAAACAAAACGGCAACCTGCTTGAAGTGGACGTTGATGGAAAAATTTATCAGGTTGATTTGCTGCATACCCCCGACGGCACTTTCTCCATTATTGAAAACGGACGCTCATACAATATTGAACTGGTCCCTCAAAACCAACCTAAAAAATATATTGCCCACACGCTTTACAACACGTATAATCTGGAAGTTATTGATGCCGAAACGCGTTATCTTATTAACCGGGGCTCAAATGGACTTTCCAGCAACGAAAAAACCATTTCGTCGCCCATGCCTGGAAAAGTGGTAAAAATACTGGTTAACGAAGGAGATGTAATTCAAAAAGGTGAAAATGCCATTATTATTGCCGCCATGAAAATGGAAAGTGAATATAAGGCGCCTGTTAATGGCATTATTAAAAAAGTAAACGTTAAAGAGGGCGATACCATTGAAGGAAATCAAATACTAATTGAAATAGAATAAATCTGAAATTTTTATGGATTTAAAAGAAAAATACAAACAACTCGATGATTACAATCTGCAAGCCGAGTTGGGAGGAGGAAAAGAACGTATTGAAAAACAGCATAGCGCAGGCAAGAAAACGGCCCGTGAGCGAGTCATTCAATTACTCGACCCGGGTACATTCAACGAAATTGACAAGCTGGTTACCCACCGGAATTACGATTTCGGAATGCAGGAAAAAAAATTTCTTGGCGATGGGGTTGTTGCAGGCTACGGAAAAATAAGCGGTAAAATGGTTTATGTTTTTGCTCAGGATTTTACCGTATTTGGCGGTTCGTTAAGCCGGGCAAATGCCGATAAAATTGTGAAAATTCAGAACATGGCGCTGCAAAACGGAGCACCTGTTATCGGATTGAACGATTCAGGCGGCGCACGTATTCAGGAAGGGGTGGAAAGTCTGGCAGGATATGCCGATATTTTTTACAACAATGTTATTTCGTCAGGTGTCATTCCGCAAATTTCGGCCATTCTTGGTGCTTGTGCCGGCGGAGCGGTTTACTCTCCTGCCCTCACCGATTTTATTTTTATGGTGAATGAAAAAAGTCACATGTTTGTTACCGGGCCCGATGTTATTAAAACTGTAACACACGAAGATGTTACCAAAGAAGAACTGGGTGGCGCACATACCCACAGTTCGAAAAGCGGTGTGGCCCATTTTACCGGCGACGACGAAGAACAAACCCTGATGATGATTCGCGAACTGGTGAGTTTCCTGCCATCGAATAATATGGAAGATCCCCCGGTAAAGTCCACCATCGATCCAACAGACCGAATTGACGAAAAACTGCAGGATTTGGTACCGGCCGACCCGAACAGACCTTACGATATGCACGAAATCATCCAAAGTGTAATTGACAACAAACACTTTTTGGAAGTTCAGCCAAACTATGCCAAAAATATAATTTGCGGCTTTGCACGATTTGGCGGACAACCGGTTGGAATTGTGGCCAATCAGCCTGCACATCTTGCCGGAGTGCTCGACATCAATTCGTCGGCCAAAGCAGCCCGTTTTGTGCGTTTCTGCGATGCGTTCAACATTCCGCTTGTTACATTTGTAGATGTTCCCGGCTTTTTACCCGGAACAGCCCAGGAGTTTGGTGGAATTATTAAACACGGTGCCAAACTGCTTTACGCATTTTCAGAAGCAACTGTGGCAAAAATAACGGTTATTACACGGAAAGCTTACGGAGGTGCTTACGACGTGATGTCGAGCAAACACATTGGCGCCGATGTAAATTTTGCTTACCCCACTGCCGAAATTGCTGTAATGGGGCCCGAAGGTGCCATTAATATTCTTTACCGGAATAAATACAACGACGAAGAAAGGCTGAAAGCAGTGGACGAATACCGCGAAAAGTTTGCCAACCCGTACAAAGCTGCATCATTGGGTTATATTGATGAAATTATTCACCCTAAAGAAACCAGAAAAAAAATAATTGGTGCGCTGGAAATGACACGCAATAAACGAAAAACCAATCCACCAAAAAAACACGGGAATATTCCACTTTAAATTACAAATTTTCAAATATTTGCAGAGATATGCCCTGGTGTATCTCTGCAATCATTAAATTTCGATAACGATTATTACCAATCTCTTTGATAAATAACAATTTATTTCTACTTTTGCGCCTCCAAAAATTAAGATTGTTTAATTTAAAATTAGATGTTTATGTTGAATCAGTACGAAACCGTTTTCATTTGTACTCCCGTTTTATCTGAGCCACAGGTAAAGGAAACGGTAAAAAAATTCAGGGACATCATCACTTCCAACGGAGGTGAAATGGTTCATGAAGAAGACTGGGGAATGAAAAAACTGGCTTACCCCATTCAAAAGAAATCTACCGGCTTTTATCACCTGTTTGAATTTAAGGTCGATTCTGAATTGATCTCCAAACTGGAAATTGAATTCCGCCGCGACGAACGCGTCATTCGTTTTATGACTGTAAAACTCGACAAATATGCTGTTGAGTATAGTGAGAAAAGAAGAAGGCTTCAAAAAGAAAAAACAGAAAAGGAGGCATAACAAATGGCACAAAATTCAAGTGAAATCAGGTATCTGACCCCACCGTCAGTAGAGATTAAAAAGAAAAAATATTGCCGTTTCAAGAAAAACGGAATCAAGTATGTGGATTACAAAGACCCGGAATTTCTGAAAAGGTTCCTCAACGAACAGGGAAAAATTCTACCCCGCCGAATTACCGGAACCTCTTTGAAATACCAGCGCAAAGTTGGTCAGGCAATTAAACGCGCCCGCCAGGTTGCTTTGCTGCCTTACGTAACCGATATGATGAAATAAAAAGGAGGCTTGAAATGGAAATTATTTTAATACAAGATGTTGAAAGACTGGGAAGTAAAGACGATGTTGTAAACGTGAAAGACGGTTTTGCACGTAACTTTCTCATCCCACAGAAAAAAGCCGTTGCTGCAACTTCTTCAGCCAAAAAAGTTTTGGCCGAAAACATTAAGCAGCGTGCTCATAAAGAAACCCGCCTAAGGGAAGAAGCTCAGAAAATTGCCGAAAAACTGGCAAATAAGAAAGTAAAAATTGGAGCTAAGGTAAGCTCGGCAGGTAAAATTTTCGGTTCTGTAAATACCATCCAGGTGGCTGAAGCCATCAACAAAAAAGGATTTGAAATTGACCGCAAACAAATTACGCTGCCCGCAGACAGCATTAAAGAAGTTGGCTCATATATCGCCAAAATTAAACTCTTTAAAGATGTTATTGTTGAACTGGAATTTGATGTAGTGGGAGAATAACCACTTCATTTACAAAATATTAAAATGCCTGGGTTTTCTTATCCGGGCATTTTTTTTCTCAATCAGTAAACAATCAATTCAAAAAACCTGTAAAACCAACACCTTTGTTCTTCTATTTTTTTCCGTTTTTAATATCCAGCAAAGCTTCGTTTGCCCATTCAAACGGGTAAATTTCCACATCAGGATTGAAGGGTATTTCAGCGGTAATCCGCAAAAATTTATGCACATCCTTGTTTGTAACATTTGCCACACTTTTTATCTCTTGTCCATCTACAAAAGGCGCGAGTAATCCAGGCTTTCATATCAGAGTAATTTATTTACCCCTAAAATTAACACAACTCTTTTCTGTTTCAAAGATGAAACCGGAACCAGCTACTTTCGTATCCAATTCAAAACACTGCAATCTTATGCCATCAAAATGAATGATTTATTTGAAATAGAAGTAGAATGTCACGCAGGATACAAGGCCGGGGAATATCCCACGCGCTTTTACTGGGACGATTTCTGTTTCGAAATTGAAGAAATTCTGGACAGGTGGTACCAGGGTGATCTAAATCCTGAATTTTCGCAGGCAAACTATTTCAAGGTGCGCGCCTCAAACCAAAAAATTTATATTCTGAAACATGAAACACAAACAAATAGGTGGTTTTTGTGGATTCGGGATGAGCGAATGGATCTCTGATTGAATAAATTCTTCTTCCTAAAGAAACAAAGCAAAAATGAACAAAGACAACCGGTAATTGCTTCATATTAAAAAGAAATGGCTAAAACATTTAAAATGAATTACAGAAAAATATTTATAACCCTAACGTTATTACTGGTTTGGGATATAATGTTGGCCCAAGCTCCCGACATGTATCCTCCAACCGTTCCCGAACCTGTTGAAAACCCTGTACTTTATATTGCAATTACTGTGGCTGTTATTGCCATTTACTTCATTTACAGGTATTCGCAAAAGAGAAAAAGAAACAAAGAAAAAGACAACAATTAAAAACGTACATTATGAATTGGGAAACAGAAAACAATAAGCTAGTAAAAGAATTTAAATTGGAAAATTTTGAAGACGCAGTGAGTTTTGTCAACCAGATTATGCCGTTGGCAGAAGCTTCAGACCATCACCCGGATGTTTTAATTCATTCCTATAAAAAGGTAAAAGTGATGCTTTTCACCCATTCTGAAGGAAAAATTACAGAAAAGGATTACAACCTGGCCAAACAAATTGATGCAGTTTTTTCAAGCAGATAGAAAATTCTCTAAAACCTGTTAAAACGGTTTTACTTTGCTGCAATGGCCTCTATTTCAACCAAAACCCCAAGAGGCAGGTCTTTTACGGCAAATGCCGCTCTGGCCGGAGGATTTTCAGGGAAAAATTGTCCGTAAACCTCATTCATGGCTTTAAAATTACTGATGTCAGAAAGCAGGCAGGTGCATTTTACCACGTTCGAAAAATCGTAACCGGCAGCTTCGAGAATGGCGCCAATGTTTTTCATTACACGCAGGGTTTGTTCCTGGATTCCGCCTTCCACCACTTTCATGGTTTCGGGGTCGAGCGGAACCTGGCCGGCAACATACAAATTCCCGTTAGCTTCGACAGCCTGGCTGTAAGGCCCCATTGCTTTGGGCGCATTTTCAGTAGAAATAATTCGTTTCATAAATTCCGGATTTTAAAAATTATCGTAATGACTTTGTCGTTTCTGTAATTTCAGGTCTTTCAGCATCGACGATTTGGCATTGATGGTAAAACTGTAACTTTTCATATAACCAAACGGCACAAAGTTAAAGGCCATTGACCAGCAATGCAAATCGCGGTTTACATTGAAAGTAGTAAAAGAAAACTCGCGAGCCACAATGTCGTAGTTGGTGTTGGCACTTATGCGCCATTTATCGGTGAGGTTCAGGTTTCCCCGCAACCCGATGGTTTGTGTAATTCTGCCTTTTTCCGACGGGCGGCGCGGACCTGCATAATTAAAACTGTAATCGAAACCAAAATCCCAGGGAATATTGAAGTCAGTGTAATCGCTGTAATCGCCCGGCAAAACATTTTCCCCTTCAACCAGCTCCCGGTTTTGTTCGGCTTGCTGCTCACCCTTTTTCGAACGGAAATTCATCCCAAACGACAGGTTGGCACGGGTTAGCCGGCCCAGCTTGGCCAGGCCATTTCTTTCGCTCCACACATATTTATGAATTTTCACGCCCTCCTCATTAACCTCGTAGGGATCGAGCACTCCGCCCATATTTATGCTCACACCAGCCACAGTGGTACGTGCTCTCAGGTTAATGGGCGAAAGGTTTAGCGAGTCGGCAATAAGGTTATATGAAGTACCGAGACTCAGGTTATCAATTATTTTTACCTTTTTAAACTTTTGTTCCTCATCAGTTTTTGTTGTATCCTTCACATCCAGCACTTTGGCTTCCAGGTTGTTATTCAGCGAAAATGAAATAGCGCCCGAAGCTCCGCGGCCAGGCGACCCTCCATAAATTCCCCCGTCGTTCACATCAAAATAACGAACACTGCCGGTAGTGTCAACCTGAACTTCCTGCCAGTAACCATACCTTTCGGCACCAAAATCGGGTCGATAGCTAAAACTCATCGAAGGAGTCATTTTATGACGAATTCCCCTGATTTTTGAATTTGGATTCATGGGTAAAAACATTCCGTAGATATTGGTAGAGGCACTCACGCTGTATGAATAATCGTACACCCGGTTCAGCCCCGAAATGGTATCTATCTGAACTGATTTCGGAATACTGCCGGGGTTATTAAAATCTCCGCCTTCCACATAAGAATATTCATACTTTTTAAAATACCATTTTTCATTATAACTGAATCCCGGACTGAAATTTATGTGATTCAATAAATTAAAACTGGGAAGTGAAATGGGAATATTGTGCCGGACCCCGTTCTTCCAGTCGCGGGCAAACGACTTCTGTAAAATTTCAGATTCGTGAGCTGTAATTGAATTCCTGAGATTACCTGTATAATTTACTCCGAATTTTTCATACCACTTTAATGCACCCGACCTAACCTTTTTCCGTAACGGATAAATTTTCCCCATGCTGAATGTCATTTCCGGCAGCGACAAAGTAAGTGAAGTGTCTGCTGAATTTTGCGAATGCCGCAGATTCACCGACAAGTTGTAGGGTGTATTTTCAAACTTTTTTGAAAAAGAGATGCTCGATGATTTCTGACTTCGAAGGTAATTTTCAGCCGAAATGGAATTTTGCTTATCGTACCCGCTGGTAGAAAAATTTACGCTGGCAGAAAACGTCTGGTTCGGATTGGCTTTGGCATCCTGGCTGTGGCTCCAGGTAACGGCAAACTGAGGCGAGCGGGTATAGGTATCCTGACCTCTTTCGCCGTAAACATTTACATTATACCGAAAATCGAATCCGCCATTGTATTTATACCGTTTCCGGTAATTGGTATGCAGTTTTGTAGCCCACGACCCTCTGGAATAAATATCGCCCCTTACCGCCAAATCGAAATATTCGCTGGCAGCCCAGTAATATCCGCCATCGCGCAGGAAAAAACCACGGTTATTTTCTTCACCGTACATGGGTACCAAAATACCCGACGAATAGGTTGGTGTATTCGGAAAATATCCAAACGGCAGAATGGGAAAATAAATGGGGAAATCTTCCAGTACCATGTAGGCCGGACCGGTAATAATTTTATTGTTTGAAATTACCTTTGCTTTAGTCAGATGAAGGTAAAAGTGAGGATGATCGGCATCGCAGGTGGTATATTTACCATCTTTTAAAACAAAAGCATCGCGCGATATTTTCTTGGTTCGCTGGCTATGCACAAAACCTTCTCCCTGTTCTGTAACTACATCGGTAATAATTCCTTTTTCAGTTTCAAAATTGTAGCGCAATATTTTCGATTCAAACTCTTCACGCCCGTCTTTAAAAATTGGTTTTTGAATCAGTGTACCTGTTGAATCCTGGATTCCTTCTGCATAAACCTCTTTGGTTTCCAGGTCGAGTTCAATAAAATAAGCCGTGAGCTCAATTTGCTGATAAGTTACCCGGGCATTGTTATATAAATAAACTTTTTGCCCGTCGAATGAACCAATAATGGAATCTTCTGCGTTGTAATCAATGGGAGCTTCAATTACCGGAGGTTTTTCGCGGCGAATTGAATCTGGCCGTCCAACCGGAATTGTATCGGTTAAAAGAGTGTCGGCACCAAACTGGTAATTGTAAAGTGAATCGCGCGTAGCAGCAGATATATTAGTGGTATCAAGAAAAGAAACATCGGGCCGGTAAAGCCTGCGTTCTGTTTCCTGGCCAAAAATTAACAGGGGAAATAGAGCTAAAAAGTATGTTATTAATAGTTTGTACAAAATGTTTTCTGCCTTTAAAAACTAAACCTGCTGGCTTGACGTGCAAAAATAAAAATAAGGGTTATACCAGCGCCCTAATAAATGCAAAATAATACTAATATTTCTATTTTTGTTTCCGAAACAGAAAACGACATGAATAACAGACAACAATACATTTGGATTCTTTTTCTTTTAACAGGTTTCTGGATTTCAGGTAATTCATCTGAAAAGACAACCCAGCAGGTACCCGGTTCTTCCATAAAAACCATTGTTATAGACCCGGGGCATGGGGGGAAGGATCCCGGAGCTGTTTACGGTAAAGCCCGCGAAAAGGAGATTGTTCTGGATATTTCCCTGAAACTGGGAAACTACATCAAAAATGCTTTTCCTGAGGTTCAGGTGATCTACACCCGCGATCGTGATGTTTTTGTGCCCCTGTTTCAGCGGGCTGCCATAGCCAATAAAAACGATGCCGATTTGTTTATCTCCATTCACGTTAATGCTGTTGAACGCGGAGTAGTGCAGGGAACCGAAACTTACATTCTGGGACAACACCGCACAAAAGACAATCTGGAAGTTGCAAAAAAAGAAAATGCCGTAATTCTGCTCGAAGACGATTACCACATTACCTACGAAGGGTTTGACCCAAATTCTCCGGAATCATACATCATGTTCGAACTTGTGCAGGACGAATACCTGGAGCAAAGTGCCATGCTGGCCTCGGCAGTGCAGGATCAGTTCAGGGAACGGGTAAAACGTATGGACAGAAGCGTAAAACAAGCCGGGTTTTTGGTACTCCGCCAAACAGCCATGCCGGGAATTTTAGTTGAAACCGGCTTTTTAAACCATCCGGCCGAACGCGAATTCCTTATGAGTGAATCGGGCCGCGATTACCTGGCTTCAGCAATTTTCAGAGCTGTCAGAGATTATAAAAAAAAGGTGGATGCACGAAGCAGTTTTAACCTGGTAACCGAATCCATTTCCGAAGAATCACGTGCGTCTTCAGTTAGCTACTCCACTGAAATAAATGGCACACCACAAACTGCAAACAACATCTTTTTCTCCGTTCAAATTGCCTCGTTAATGAATCCTGTAGAAATTAATCCGGCAAATTTTAAAGGAGAAAACGAAATTTTTATGCAAAACCAGGGGCATGTTTACCGTTATTTTTATGGAAAATTTAATTCAGTTCAGCAAGCAAGAAAAGAACAAAAAAGACTGCAAAGTAAATTTAAAGGGGCGTTTGTGGTAGCGTTTGAAAACAACGAACTGGTACCGGTTGAAACTGCTGTTCAAAAAATGTAAATCTGTTTTTTCTTTAAGAATTGAGGTAATTCAGGCAGGAAATCCCTAATTTTACCTGTCAGTTTTTCATTTAAAATCTATTTGATAATGAAAGTATCAAAATATACCAAACTTGGAATTTTAATAGTGGTATCAATAACTATCCTCATTTGGGGCCTTAGTTACCTGAAAGGCAACGACATATTTAAAAAAAGTGATGATTACCATGTAATATACAGCCGGATAGAAGGACTTTCGGCATCAAACGATGTTATGCTGAGTGGATATAAAATCGGGCAGGTTAAAGACATCAAATTTCTGCCAGACCACAGCGGAAGGTTATTGGTAACTTTCTCCATAGACTCTGACGTAAAATTACCGGTAAACACTGTTGCACAAATTATTAGCAGCGATTTGATGGGAACTAGGGTGATAAAAATTAACCTGGGCAGCGGCAAAGAATTTTATGCAAACAACGATACAATACCGGGCGATGTGGAAAGCGACCTGAAAGAACAGGTAAGTATGCAGGTGCTTCCCATAAAAAACAAAGCCGAAGAACTTTTGGGAACACTCGACTCGGCAATCACTGTTCTAACGGTAATTTTCAATGAAGATGCCCGGAAAAATCTTTCTGAAAGTTTTGAAAACATTAACCAAACCATTTTTAACATTGAAAAAGCAACTGCTGATTTGCAGGAAGTTGTTGCCTCCAATAAAGAGAGTGTTTCACAAATTATTACCAATCTCGATACCATTACAACAACCTTCAGTAACAGCTCTGAAGATTTTGAGAAAACATTGCAAAACCTTGCAGCGCTGAGTGATACTCTGGCTCATTTACCTGTTTCACCTATGTTGCAGAATATTTTTGATGCCACAGAAAAAATTAATGGGGTGCTTGCAAAACTAGAAAGTACTGACAACACAGCAGGCATGCTGCTAAACGACCATCAGCTATACGCAAACATTAACCTGCTGGCCGATAACCTGAACCTGCTGCTGAACGACATCAGGGTAAATCCTGAACGCTACCTCAACTTTTCAGCTGTTGACCTTGGCCGAAAAGTATATGTAAATGCAACCGGAGAAGGAGCCGGAGACATCATCTTTAAAGTACACCTTATTTCCAGCGAAAACCAGGTGTCAATCGAGTCTGAACGTTTTAAAGATTTGGGTGAGATTGAGGAATTTGAAGCCAGCGGCGCCTACAGTTACCTGGTGGGCTCAACCGGTTCGTTCACCGAAATTGTTGAATTGCATGAAAAAGCAATGAAGAAATTTCCCGATGCTACCATTGTGGCTTTCAAAAACGGACGGTTAATAAAATTGGAAAGAGCACTAAAATCGCTCCGGTAATTAACTGATACATGTTAATAGTAAAGCTTATGAAAAACTCAAGCCTATCACTACCTACCAGTTAGCCCATTACTAATCAAAATGTTAAGAATAACTATCTGAAATAGAAGTAATTAATAAAAATAAAAAAAATAAAATTTTTAACATGCTCAAATAGAAACCGATAAACAATTTTCAAGAAAATCAAGAGATCAGAGATTTTTTTTTTAACTTTTTTTTCGCAATTTTTGTTTTCGGGAATTAAAAAAAGGAATTTAATAAAACCTCAATAATCCGGCTAGTATAAATGAACAGCGAACATCAAACTGCGTGGGAAAAATGCCTCGACATTATCAGAGATAATGTACCGGGAAGCAGTTACAAAACATGGTTTGAACCCATAAAGCCCATAAAAATCGAAAACAAAGTACTTACAATACAGGTACCGAGTGCATTTTTTTATGAATACCTTGAGGAACAGTTTATTGATATTCTGCGAAAAACTCTTCGTATAGTTCTGGGTAATGGCGCAAAGCTGGAATACAACGTGGTTATGAGTCATGGCAACGGAAATGAACAGGATAGCAACGGGACACCCTTCACGGTGAGCTATCCGACCAACAACAACACAAAAATTCAAAACAAACCGCTTTCCCTGCCGCTTAGGGCCGATGAAAAAAAATCAATTAAAAATCCGTTTATCATTCCCGGCATCCAGAAACTGCAAATTGATCCGCAACTTAAACCCGACAATACATTTGATAATTTTGTTGAAGGAGATTGCAACCGGTTGGCCAGGAGTGCAGGTTTTGCCGTGGCAAGAAATCCCGGAGGCACAGCATTTAATCCATTGATGGTTTATGGAAACTCGGGGCTGGGAAAAACCCACCTTGCACAGGCCATTGGCATTGAAGTTAAAGAGCAGATGCCCGATAAAGTAGTACTTTACGTGAATGCCAACAAGTTTCAAACGCAATTTACCGAAGCCACACGAAACAACAACCGGAACGACTTTTTGCACTTCTATCAAATGATTGACGTGCTGATACTTGACGATGTACAGGAATTTGCCGGAAAAGAAAAAACGCAGGAAACCTTTTTCCATATTTTCAATCATCTGCATCAAACCGGCAAACAATTGATTTTAACTTCAGACAAACCGCCCATCGAACTTAAAGGGATGGAACAACGCCTTTTGTCGAGGTTTAAATGGGGACTTACGGCCGATTTGCAAACTCCTGATTTTGAAACCCGGATGGAAATCCTTCGCCGGAAAATTTATAAAGACGGCATTGAACTTACAGATGAGGTACTGGAATACATTGCTTCCCACGTAACCAACAACGTGCGTGAATTGGAAGGAGCACTGGTTTCGCTGCTTGCACAATCGATGCTTAACAAACGGG
Organism: Mariniphaga sp.; assembly: GCF_041687215.1. Classification (NCBI taxonomy): domain Bacteria; kingdom Pseudomonadati; phylum Bacteroidota; class Bacteroidia; order Marinilabiliales; family Prolixibacteraceae; genus Mariniphaga; species Mariniphaga sp. The sequence goes on along the minus strand of NZ_JAWLCI010000076.1, from coordinate 3,764 downwards.
AAATTACCCTCGACCTTACTGCCAAGCTCATTAATAAGCTGGTAAAAAACTCGAGAAGGGAACTTTCCATCGAATACATTTCCAAAGTGGTTTGCGATTATTTTAATATGTCGGTAGAATCGCTTCAGACCAAAACACGGAAACGCGAAATTGTTCAGGCCCGGCAAATTACCATGTATTTTTCCAAAACGCTTACCAAATATTCGCTTGCAAGCATAGGAGCACAAATTGGAAATAAAGACCATGCAACCGTGCTTCACGCGTGTAAAACGGTAAACAACCTGAAGGACACCGATAAAAACTTCAGGCAGTATGTGGAAGATATCGAGAAAAAACTTACCATGTAAAAAATACTTTGAAACCAGGTTATTGCCTGGTTTTATTTTTTCAAATGAAATGATATCTGAACCATGATATTCCTTGCATCAAGCATTGTTTCATCCACGGCTATTTACGTTATTTTCAGGTGGGCAAAAAACTATTCCTGCCGGTTAAAACCACTCATTACCATCAATTACCTCACCGCTACTTTACTGGGATTCGGATTTCTGCTCCAATTCAATTTCAAACCGTTTCTGCACTTCACCAACTGGATGCCTTATGCAATTAGCCTTGGCGTACTGTACATTATCATGTTTTTTCTCATCGGACTTTCCTCGCAAAAAGCAGGAATAACCGTAACAACTCTGGCAAATAAACTTTCGCTTGTTTTCCCGGTATTCTTTTCGCTGTTTTGGTTTAACGAAACAGTAACAACATGGAAATATATCGGTTTGATTACGGCTGTTTTAGCGGTTCTGCTCACCCTTTACAAAAAAAATATCCGCAAAACCAACCTGCTGTGGTTTATCCTTCCGCTGGTCATTTTTATTGGAAGCGGAATTATCGATTCGCTGGTTAAACTGATTCAGGCATCTCAAATAACCGATTCACAAATAGCATCATTCTCAACTTTTGTATTTTTCGTAGCGTTTATTTGTGGTGTTTTTGTTTCATTTTCAAAGAAAGAAACTACAACCAATCTGTTTCACGCCCCTACCCTTTTGCTTGGAACCCTGCTCGGAATTGCCAATTTTGGTTCACTCTATTTTATACTGAATGCATTAAACAAAAGCAGGCTCGAAAGCTCACTGGTTTTTGCCCTGAATAACATGCTCATTGTTGCCCTTTCAGCCACCATTGGATTTTTTATATTTAAGGAAAAAATGAACCGGATTAATGTTGCTGGTTTAATCCTGGCATTTATCAGCCTGTACATTCTGTTGTGATGGATACATATAAAACCATAAAAGAAAAAAGCGAAGGCCTGTTTAAAGACAAGGGAAGCAAATTTATAGCTTACGCTTTTCCTGTTGAAACCGAAGAAGAAATAAAGGAATTGCTGACCCAGCTAAAAAAGGAGCACCACAGTGCCCGCCACCATTGTTATGCCTGGCGATTGGGAACCGAGGAAATTACTTTCAGGGCAAACGACGATGGCGAACCTTCATCAACCGCAGGAAAACCCATTTTAGGCCAGTTGCTTAGTTTTGAACTCACAAACACACTTATAATAGTTGTCAGGTATTTTGGAGGAACTTTGTTAGGCACCAGCGGATTGATAAATGCTTACCGCACTGCAGCAGCCGAAGCCATAAAAAATGCAAAAATTGAAACCCGTATAATCGAGGAAAAATTCACCCTAAAATTTACCTACAAGGAAATGAAGGAGGTGATGCAAATTATTAAGCAGGAAAACCTGAATATTACTGACACTCGTTTTGAACTGGATTGCGAACTCGATTTTTTGGTTCGGAAATCAGATGCCGGCAGAATAGAAGAAATTTTTCAGCAATTTTATGGCGTAGAAATTATTAATCAGGTAAAAAATTAACCTGTTAATAAAATGGTGAAAAAAACAAAGGTTAATATCAGTTCATTTTTATGAATCGTTTTACTTTTGATGCATGATGAAACGCCAACAATTCCATCACCAAAGTTATTGCGGCAGCAGCGGTTGCCGGAAAACAAAAATTCCTTATTCCCGGCGTTTTTTCAGACCAGTATTTAAATGCTACAACACCAGTTTCAGAAAAAAAGCTTCTATGCTTTTTCTGGCAACAGAAAGCCAATATTTTAGTTTTTTAAAATATTGGCTTTTTTTTAACCAAAAAATTTTGACATTCAATACTATAATACAATGAAACGAGACTTAATTTCCATTACCGATTATTCGAAGGAAGAATACCTGAAAATAATGAGCCTTGCGGCCGAATTTGAAGCCAATCCAAATCAGGATTTATTGCAGGGGAAGGTAGTTGCTTCCCTTTTTTTTGAACCGTCAACACGAACCCGCCTGAGTTTTGAAACGGCAATCAGCCGCCTTGGAGGCCGGATTATCGGATTTGCCGACCCCGGTAGTTCCAGTACATCCAAAGGAGAAACCCTTCACGATTCCATTAAAATGGTAAGTAACTATGCCGACCTGATTGTTATGCGACATCCGCTGGAAGGAGCAGCACGGTATGCCGCCGAAGTTTCTCCCGTTCCGGTAATAAATGCCGGCGATGGCGCCAATCAGCACCCCACCCAGACACTGCTCGATATGTATTCCATTGTAAAAACACAGGGAACACTCGATAATCTGAACATTTTTATGGTGGGAGACCTGAAATACGGAAGAACAGTACATTCGCTGCTGATGGCCATGTCGGAATTTGAAAATCCTATTTTCAATTTTATTGCGCCTCCTGAATTGCAAATGCCACAGGAATACAAAATGTATCTTCGCGATAAAGGTATTCGCTTTTTCGAACATCGCGAATTCACCGACATCATAAGCGAGGCAGACATCATTTACATGACACGCGTGCAGAAAGAACGGTTTTCTGACCCCATGGAATATGAACAGGTAAAAAACGTGTACATCCTGCGAAATGCCATGCTCGAAAAAACCAAACCAAACCTAAAAATTCTGCATCCGCTGCCCCGTGTTAACGAAATTCACAGCGACGTGGACAAAAACGAAAAAGCCTACTACTTTACACAGGCACGCAACGGAGTTTTTACGCGTGAAGCTATTATTTCACATATCATGAATCTTAAATAAAAAGCCATGAACGACGATAAAAAAAAGAAACTCAAATTAAAAGTGAGTGCCATTAAAGAAGGCACGGTAATAGACCATATTCCTGCCCTGAACCTGTTTAAAGTTATTTCCATTTTAGGGCTCGACAAAATTGAAAACCAGATAACTTTTGGGACCAACCTCGAAAGTGAAAGACTGGGCAGCAAAGCCATTATAAAGGTTACCGATAAATTTTTTGAAGATGACGAAATCAATAAAATTGCATTGATTGCGCCGCATGCCAAACTGAACATCATTCGCGATTACGAGGTTGTGGAGAAAAAGGTGGTGGAAATTCCAAAAGAAATTACTGGAATAGTGAAGTGCTTCAATCCGAAGTGTATCACTAACAACGAAACCATTACCACACGGTTTAAAGTGGTGGATACCTCGCCCATTGCATTGCGTTGCCGTTACTGTGAAAAACATACCGTTGGCGAACAGATTAAAATGGTATAAAAAATCTAACCGAAATTGCGCTGTCAGAATCGTTTTTTTATATATTTGCACCGCTTATTTGAACAGGTTTTCTTTATCAGAAAGCAGTTCGAAACGTTCTTTCAGCAAATGCCCAGTTGGCGGAATTGGTAGACGCGCTAGTTTCAGGGACTAGTGTCCGCATGGACGTGAAGGTTCGAGTCCTTTACTGGGCACGTTT
>NZ_JAWLCI010000075.1:21199-23278 GCF_041687215.1 Mariniphaga sp. | reverse complement strand
AAACCGAAGATCTTTTCAGATGAGATTTTATCAGTATTTCAATTAATCGCGTATTCGTGCAGTGATTTTTCAAGCTTTTTACGGGTGAAGAAAATCCGGCTTTTTACCGTTCCGAGCGGAAGATCCAACTCTTCTGCAATTTCCTTGTACTTGTATCCATCCAGAAACATGGTGAACGGAATGCGGTATTCATCTTCCAGTTCGTCAATGCTTTTGTTTATTTCTTTTGTGCTGTAAAACGAATCAGGAGCAGGATAAACTTTGTCTTTTGAAAACAAAAGGTGAAAGTCGTTGTTAGAATCATCAAACGTGTTCCTTGTTTTTACATTTCTCCGGTAATCGTTAATGAACGTGTTTTTCATTATGGTGTAAATCCATGCTTTAAAGTTCGTGTTTTGCGTAAACTTGTCACGGTAAGTGAGCGCTTTAAGCATGGTTTCCTGCAAAAGATCGTCGGCGCGTTCCGAGTCGGAAGTTAAACTGAGAGCGTAGTAGTGCAGTTTGTCTCTTAATCCGAGAAGTGCGTTGTTAAATTGAACTTGAGTCATGGCGTTATAAATTTAAAGTTAATTATTAATTTTTCTTACAATTTGTCGAAACAAATATAGAATTCATAAAACAAATAAAAAAGATTTTTCACTCTTTTAATAGTTGATTTTATCTATACACGATAAAGATTGCTTATGGGAAAAAAGTAATTAATTTGTAAATCGTTCTGTTTAAATGTTTTTGAAGCAATATTAAACAGAATTTCAGAAGGGGAAATCAGATTTGATAAATGTTCTATATTTGCGGCTTCAATTTTTATGTGGTTTAATTTTCAACTATGAGGTTCCAAAAAGACAAAATTCCTGGTAAAAATTACCTTGTTTTCAAAAAATGGGGAAGAAAATCCTATTCTTTGTTTTCCATTTTGCATAAGGCGGTGAAAATTTCGGTATTGTCGGTTTCTTATTTTTTGGCTGTTCCGGTTTTATCTTTTGCCATGGAAACAGATACAACAAAGCAGGTGAAAATGGAATTTAATTTGGAAGAAATTGAAGTTTCAGCATCGCGGGCACCTTCGGTATATTCTGAAATTGCGCGGGTGCTCACAGTAATTACCGCAAAGGAAATTGAGCAGGGGCCGGCAACAAGCTTGCAGGATTTACTCGAGCAGGTTACATCAATTGATGTAAGGCAACGCGGTGCCGGTGGAATCCAGGCAGATATCAGCATCCGCGGCGGCACGTTCGACCAAACTTTAATTCTCCTGAACGGTATTAACATCACCGACCCGCAAACCGGACATCATAACTTAAATATTCCCGTAAGTTTATCCCAAATTGAACGCATTGAAGTGCTCAAAGGTCCTGCCGCACGGATTTACGGGCCGAATGCATTTTCAGGAGCTATAAATATTGTTACAAAACAAAATTCAGGAAACGAACTATCTGCATTAATTTCTGCAGGAAGTTACAGATATCTCAATTCAAACATTTCCGCCGGTTTTGTTACCGGGAAAATGAACCATTTGGTGGCCGGTAATTATAAAAGTTCGAATGGATACATTAATAGTACAGATTTTGGTGCGTCCAATTTGTTTTATTCAGGAAAGCTGGATTCAGAAAAAGGAAAACTCTCTTTACAGACCGGATTCACAGATAAAGGTTTTGGGGCCAATAGTTTTTACACTCCGGTTTATCCCAATCAGTATGAAAATACCCAAACACTTTTTTCATCGGTAAAATTCGAATCTTATGCGAAGTTGAATTTAACCCCGGTTATTTATTTCCGCAGGCATTCCGATAAATTTATGTTATTTCGGGAAAATCCACCGGAATGGTATCAAAATCATAACTTTCACCGAACCGATATTTGGGGAGCAAATTTAAATTCCTGGTTTCTTTGGCATGCAGGTAAAACATCTTTTGGCACTGAATTCAGGTCTGAAAAAATTTTAAGCAATGTTTTGGGTGAAGAAATGGAGTCATTTATTAGGGTACCCGGCGAAAATGCTTTTTTTACCAAATCGAAAACCAGGAATATTGTTTCACTTTTTGCAGAACATATTTTTTACTTTAACCGCTGGACAATTAG
>NZ_JAWLCI010000075.1:0-21099 GCF_041687215.1 Mariniphaga sp. | reverse complement strand
GAAAAAACTGGCCGGGCACCTTTCAGTTTGGTCATTTATATAACCATCAAAAAAAGCTTGAAAGTGAACTGATTTCTTTTTATGTGCTTGATAATTTGAAACATAAATTTGTAGCTTCAGTAAATCAGCCGGTTTTCGGAAACTTTTTTGCAGATATTAAATTTATACTTCAGGACAGGGAGGGCACGTACACAAAATATTTAAATGGAAATTATGAGAACGAAACCAGCTACAAGCCTTTTTGGTTGGTTGATACAAAAATTTCATGGCAAAAAAACAATTTTTCAATTTATATTTCTGCCAGTAATTTGTTTAACAAAAGCTATTTCGACCTGGGAAATGTGGTTCAGCCGGGAAGATGGGTGAAAACAGGGATACGTTATTCAATTTCTTTCAGGTAAAAAACGGAATAATTTAAAGCATCAATCTCAAGCCAACATTAAACCCCATTCCTGTGCGATTCAGAAATGTATGATAATAATCGAAATTTGGCTGGATTACATCCCGGCTTCCATTCATTAATACCGAATCGATTAATAAATAATAGGTGCCCGATCCAATAATTTGAATGTTATGACGAATGTTAATTCCCACCCTGGCGCCAAATTCTGCAAAATTTGTTGAAATCAGGTTATCTGAATTTTCCCATCGGGCGTATTCTATTCCATATCCTGCAAATGGGCCCCAGTGCAAAAACCGAAGAGGATAATAATCTTTTCCGAAACCTAAACTACCGCGTCTAAATGTGAAATTCTCGGAATTTTCGCTTAAATTGTAAGAGTCTTTTTTTTGTGCTGCTTCAAAATAAATTTTTACCGAAGTAAGGCCTTTTCCTGCTTTTTCGGGGAGGATCATGTCGCCCAAATTACGAGAAAAGTAATATTCAACTCTTCCTGTTGTTCCCGAAAATCCGTTGTAGGTGTTTCCTGCAATCAGGTTTATTCCTGTTCCCTGATTTTTCTTCAGGTAAGCATTTTGACCATTTATTTGTTTTCCTGAAATTTGATAAAAAGCAGTCCTAAACTGATTTTCGGATTGAATGTTTTGGACATAAGGCGTTTTCATAGATTTTACAACAGCTATTTTAACTGGTTTTACTGTACCGTCTTCCTGAATCGAATTTTTATAAACTGTATAACGGCGATCAAATTGCTGGCTGTTTTTTCTGTCAATATAACCAATAATGTATGAACCTTGTCGTTCCAGTTTGTAAGTTTGGTTTGCAGCAGCAGAGTCTTGTTTCAGATTGCCTGCTGTAATTTCTGTTTTTGCAGAAATCAGTTTAGGAAGTTTTTCATCATTTTGCTGAACTAAAAGCTGCAATGAATCATTACCAGATGTTGCGTTTAATCCATTTGATTTTGTAAAGAAAAAAAATACAAATACCAGGGATACAAAAAAATATTTCATGCTAAAAAGTTTCTCTTTAATTGTTCATTAAGAATAAAAATACTCAATGCGGAAAAAGTAGTGAATTAATTTGAAATTAAAATACAACGAAAATTGAATTTTGAAATTGTATAATTAGGAAGATTGTTTTTCGAGCCAATCAAAAATTGTATCTTCGTCGCAAAAATTAATCATGTTAAAAGGAATATTATCAATTTCAGGACACCAGGGACTTTACAAACTTGTAGCTGAATCGAAAAACAATATTATTGTGGAATCACTTGAAACAGGGAAAAGAATGCCTGCTTACACCACAACAAAAATTTCAGCGCTTGAAGATATTGCCATATATACAGATTCGGCTGACGTCCCTTTAAAAGACGTATTTAAAATAATTTTTGAAAAGGAAAACGGGGGAGAAGCTTTGGGGCATAAAGAGTCAGCAGAAAAGTTGAAAACCTATTTCAGCGAAATTTTGCCTGAGTACGACCGCGACCGTGTTTATGTATCGGATATCAAAAAAGTATTGTTGTGGTATAATATTCTCCAGGAAAAAAATATGCTTGATTTTTCTGAAGAAGAAACTGAAGAGCCGAAGGAAAACGGAGAGGACGGGGAAAAATCTTCAGAATAATTTAAGATGTTTTGAAACATCCAGGTTATTGCGTTTTTCGTTTTCTTTAAGCAATAATTCAAAAAGTTTTGTAGTGGCAAGTGCATCGCCGGCTGCCCGGTGCCTGTCGTTTATTTCAATACCTTTTTCAGCACAAATTTTACCTAGTGAATAAGAGCTGTACCCAGGTATAAGTTTTCTGGACAATTGTACCGTACATAAGGTTTTTCTGTTAAAATCATACCCCAACCGTTTAAATTCTTCTTTTACAAATTTATAATCAAAATGAACATTATGCGCCACAAATATTCTTCCTGCCGTCATTTCAACAATTTTTCGGGCAATTTCATAAAATCGCGGGGCATTTTTTACCATTTCGTTTGAGATACCCGTTAAACGGGTAATAAAAAGCGGAATATCCATTTCAGGCTTTACAAGCGTTGAAAAAGAGCCAGTTGTCTCAGTACCATTGTGCTGATATATGGCAATCTCAGTTATTTGTCCGTATTTATAACTGTTTCCGGTAGTTTCTATGTCAATTATTGCAAACAAAATTCAATAAATTCACTATTATTATAAAGAAATATATAAATTTGTTAAAAAAATAGCCTAATCATTTCTTTAATTGCAGAAAAGGCTGTTGAAAAAATAAAATTAATTTTTAAATTGTCAAAAAATTTTAGAACTTCTAATAAAATTAATAATTATGAAAAAATTTACACTTTTTTTCTTTTCAGTTTTAATCACTGGAACTGTTTTTGCCCAAAATGCTGATAAAAAGTGGGCAATAGGGTTAGGCCCTGGCATATACCAAAATCTGGAAAAGAATGAATTGAATTTCATGGCCGATTTCTATTTAAGCCGGTATTTAAGTCCTTCTTTCGATTTAATGCTTAAAACACCCGCAGGTTTTAACGATGATGGTGTTGACATGTTCAATCCTTCATTGAATTTCAGGTATAAATTGTACAATGGTAATATTTTATCTGAAACCAGTTCAGTACAGCCTTACCTGTTTGCCGGACCTGGAATGTTATGGGACAACATGACCAATGGTGTGAATTTTAATGCCGGTATCGGTTCAAAATTTGCACTTAGTCCCAATACCTCACTTTTTCTTGAAGCCGGTTATATTCATGGTATTGATGCAGAAAGACACATCGATAACGAGTTGACAGGCGTTCATGATAATTTAATGAAGGTTTCAGGTATTATTGAGTTTGCATTTGGTGCAGCAAAAGATTCTGATGGCGATGGCGTACCAGACAGGAAAGACAAATGCCCAGATACTCCTCCGGGAGTTCAGGTTGATGAAGATGGTTGTCCGCTTGATCGTGATGGTGACGGCGTTCCTGATTACAAAGACGATTGCCCGGATGAACCAGGTGATCCGAAATTTAATGGCTGTCCCGACCGCGATGGTGATGGAATTCCTGATAAAGACGACGATTGTCCTGATACACCGGGATTGGCAAAATTCAATGGCTGTCCCGATACTGACGAAGACGGCGTTCCTGATAACAGGGATAAATGTCCTGATACACCAAGAGGTTGCCCGGTAGATGCCGATGGTTGCCCGCTTGATTCTGACGGAGACGGTGTAATTGATTGCGAAGACAAATGTCCAACTGTTCCTGGTCCTGCTTCTAACGACGGTTGTCCGGACGAAGAAGAACTTGAAATACCTGCCGTTTATTTCGATTTCGACAAAGCTGAATTGAGACCTGAAGCACAAACTGAACTCGACAAGCTGGTTGAAACTTTAAGCAATAGCAGGGAATACAACATTGTGGTTGGTGGTCATACCTGCGATATTGGAGCCAGCAACTACAACATGAAACTTTCTGAAAGAAGGGCACAGTCAGTTGTTAAATACCTGCTTTCAAAAGGAATCAGCAATACGTATGTAGGCTCTAATTACTATGGAGAAGACAAACCTGCAGTTCCGAATTCCTCAATCGATAACAGAAGGAAAAACCGCAGGGTAGAATTTGAAGAAGCTACAATTAAAAAATAGCGAAAAGATTTTATTTTAATAAAAAACCTTGCCTTTGGGCAGGGTTTTTTTTTGCCCTTCAAAATGATTTGTTAAGTTCTGAAAATCTTTGTTCTGCCTAACATCGTAAAATATTATCTTTGCCACTCTTAAAAATTCAGTAAATGAAACGAGCATGGCAAAATTTTGCTGCACATATAGATTATTATAAAGCGAGTACCATCGAAATGCGTTAGCATTCTATCGAATACCGTTAAGATAAATACTAATAATGAGGTAAATTCCTTTAAAAATAAACAATTATAATGAGATGAAAATTGAAAAGTTGATACAATCTGGTGTAATTGCTGCTTTAAAACGATTATATGATTTTGAACCTGATGATAATTTGGTTCAATTGCAAAATACCCGGAAAGATTTTATTGGCGACATTACGCTGGTTGTTTTTCCGTTTTTAAAACATTCAAAAAAACGACCCGAAGACACCGCAACAGAAATTGGAAAGTATCTCGAAAAAAGTATTGACGAGGTAAAATCTTTTAATGTGGTTAAAGGTTTTCTTAACCTCGAAATAGACGATAATTATTGGTTCAGTGAAGTTTTGAGTGCATGGAAAGATGAATCCTTTGGCATAGCAAAACCATCAGAAAACCAGGAATTGGCTATGGTTGAATATTCATCTCCAAATACCAACAAACCACTTCATTTGGGACACATCCGGAATAATCTGCTTGGATATTCCATTTCAGAAATATTAAAGGCAAATAATTTTCAGGTTGTAAAAACAAACATTGTAAACGACCGCGGAATTCATATTTGTAAATCGATGCTGGCCTGGCAAAAATGGGGAAACAAGGAAACTCCTGAAAATACTGGGAAAAAAGGAGATCACCTGGTTGGAGAACTGTATGTGGAATTTGACAAACATTACAAGGCAGAAATTGCTGAGTTAATAAAAATAGGACTGACTCAAAAGGAGGCTGAAGATCAGGCACCTTCCATTCAGGAAGCCCGGGAACTATTACGAAAATGGGAATCAGGAGACCCGGAAGTTGTAGAACTTTGGAAAACAATGAATGGTTGGGTTTACGAGGGATTTGACATTACGTATGAAAAATTGGGAGTCGATTTCGATAAAATTTATTACGAATCGGAAACCTACCTTGTGGGTAAAGAAGAAATTTTGCGGGGTTTAAAAGAGGGAATTTTTTATCAAAAAGAAGATGGTTCGGTTTGGGCTGATTTGACCAGTGAAGGACTTGATCATAAACTTTTGCTTCGAAGCGACGGAACCTCAGTTTATATGACCCAGGATATTGGCACAGCAAAAATGCGGTTCAACGAATATAAAATCGATAAAATGATTTATGTTGTTGGAAATGAACAAAATTATCATTTTCAGGTACTTGCTATTTTATTAGATAAATTGGGGTTTGCCTGGGGAAAAGGCCTCCAGCATTTTTCTTACGGAATGGTGGAGCTGCCCTCCGGTAAAATGAAATCGAGAGAAGGCACCGTTGTTGATGCCGATGATTTAATGGAAGGAATGGTTAAGGTGGCTCGTGAAATGGCTCAGGAATTAGGAAAACTCGATTCCCTTTCGAATGAAGAGGCTGAAAAAACCTATGAGATGATTGCTTTGGGTGCCTTAAAATATTTTATGCTGAAAGTTGATCCTAAAAAAAACATGTTGTTCAACCCGGAAGAATCTATCGATTTTAACGGGAATACAGGTCCGTTTATACAATATACACATGCACGCATAAAATCGGTTCTGCGAAAAGCATCTGAAAAGAACATCGAATTCAAGGAAGAACTTGTTACTTTACCCGAAGAAATTTCTTTCAAGGAAAAGGAACTGATGAAACGAATAACATTATTTCCGGAGATTGTAAAAGAATCAGGTACCAATTACAGCCCGGCAATTATTGCCAATTATTGCTTTGAGCTTGCTAAAGAATTTAACCAGTTCTACCACGACCATCCTATACTTGCAGAAAACAATGAACCCAGGCGAGATGTAAGGCTTTTAATTTCTGCCACTGTTGGAAAGGTTATAAAAAGCGGAATGAAATTATTGGGAATTGAAGTTCCCGACAGAATGTAAAAGGGGGTAAGCACCCCCTTTTTAATAAATATTATATGAGATTTAATGGTTGAAGGAAAAGCACCTTCTTATTTATAAGTTCTGATTTTTGAGAAAAGGTTACCCTCAAATTCAAAAAAAATGAAAAAACAACAAAAATTGTCGGCATATCTCCTTGATTAATGCCAATTTGTCAGAAATATGAATTTAAATATTTGGAAATTTTTATTCAAAACTGAAATATAACAGGATTTGGATTATTAAATTCTGCTATTTTTACATTTTCGTGCAAGTAGTTGTTTTATAGCAAGTTCGAAGCATCGGGACTAAATTTGCAGAAAAAAAATTTCACTTTTTATAAAAATGAGGGTTACCTTTTCTAATTTTAGCGAATTATATAATAGACGGATATGAAGAATTACAATGATGAGCAAATCCTGAAAGGGATATTAAGACATGATAACTTAATTTTGCAACACATCTACAAACAGTTTTATTACCAGGTTAATTTATTTATAAAGAAAAATTCTGGAACCGAGGATGATGCAAACGATATTTTTCAGGAAGCGATAATTGTCATCTACCGTAAATTGAAAGAAAACGATTTAGTTTTCGAAACGAGTTCTTTTCAGGGTTATCTTTTTTCAGTTTGCCGGTTTTTGTGGCTCAAAGAGCTTGAAAAGCGAAGAGTAGAACAGGAAAAGATTAACGATACTTTGCCCTTCCAGGAAGATATTTACGATGACAGCCTGGTTGAGTTGGTAGAAAAAAATGAAAAGTATGGTTTATACCAGAAACATTTTAAAACCCTGAGTACAGATTGTCAAAAGCTTTTGCAACTATTTTTCGAAAAAGTCCCGCTTGCTGAAATTGCAAGGATTATGGGCTATAAAGGCGAAAAATATGCAAAGAAGCGGAAGTTTAAGTGTAAAGAACTTCTGATTAGCAGGATTAAGCAGGATACAGAATTTAAAAAAATACTTGAAGATGATACCTAAAACAAAACACTTTGAATGGATTGAGGATTATTTAATGGACGCCCTCAGCCAGACAGAAAAAAAAGAATTTGAAACAGAACTACAGAGCAACAGCCAACTTAGTGAAGAAGTAAAATTCGAAAAAGAAGTTCAGTCAGCCATTACTGAAAAAGATGTTCTAAACCTTCGGGAAAAGTTAGAAACAGTTTCAAAACAAATAAAAGAAGGAAACACCCCTTTCAATCTTTTAGATGGTTTTGAAAACATTCAGCAACTTTCCGAAACTCTGCCCCCGGAAGAATTACTTAAATTTTACGACTCACTCCCCAAAGCACATGTTTACCAGCATGAAATGGTTTCAAACGAAAATATTCACGAGTTTTTCAGGGAACAAAATATTCCCGGGCTGGAAAATGATGTGATGTTTGATGATTTTGATGAAGGCGATATCGAACTGGAAGGTTTGGAAGAAGCCATCCTGGAAAAAGATATTTTAAATCTTCGCAATACGCTGGTTAAGGTGTCTGCATCTGTCCGGGAACAATGTTCTGCCGATGAAATTGACCGTTACCTGAATGGCGAACTTATTGGAAAAGAGCTTGAACGTTTTGAACAGGAACTGGCCGTTAATAGCATTCTTCAGCGCGAAGTTGCCATTCACCGTGAACTTGAAAGTGCCCTTTTAGAGCTGGACGTGATGAACCTCAGAGATGAAATCTCTCACCTGATGGAAACAGAAACATCGTGGAATGTTACTGAAGTACAGATTGAAGATTTTATTTCAGGTTCACTTGAAGGGGAAGAACTGGAAATGTTTCAGGCCGAATTAAATGAGAACACAGATTTGAAAGCCGAAGTTGCTTTGCGGCGAAATATTGATTTGGCTGTTGGAGAAAAAGATGTTCTCTCTCTGCGTGATAAACTTCAGAATGTTCAGCACGATGTTAAGAATAAGGAAATAAAATCGCTGATACCTGACACCAAAGTTCAGCAAATGAACTGGTGGAGGGCAGGAGTTGCAGTTGCCGTTGTATTATTTGCCTTTGCCGGCATTTTCAGAAATGAATTTGGAAATATTAATCACACTTACAATCAATATTACGAACAACCTGAATGGGCACCTCAAAGGTCGGTAACTTCCGATTTGGGATTCTTGCAACAGGCAAACGGATATTTTGTAAATGGTGAATACGAACAGGCACTCCTTTTATACGATAAAGCCATAAAAGAAAATGATGAAAAATTTGTCTTTCAATTTTATAAAGCTGCCAGCCTGCAAAATCTCGAAAAGTTTGAAGAGGCTATTCCCGAATATTCAAAGGTGATTGAACATGGAGACAATATGTTTGTTGAAGAAGCAGAATGGTATAAAGCGTTGTGTTATTTAAAACTTGAAAGAAAAGACATGGCAAAAGAGCAACTTCTTGCCATAATAAACAGAAACGGTTATTATGCTGGCGATGCCAAAGCAATTTTAAGGAAAACCAGATTTTTATTCTGATGAATTTAATTCGTTAAACTTGATATTTCACATTCTAAATTAGTTCTTTAATAGACTGAAAACACCATCGGAATAAAGCGTTAAACTTGAAAACCACACATTTTTACAAACGCTTTTTTCGGTTCATTTAAATAAAAATAGTTCGTTACTGAGAACCACACATTCTAATTCATTCTCTTTTTTCGGGCCTTTTTTAATCTGATGAACTGATCGGTGATGATACCAGCAAACGCCAGAATTAACAAACCAAAGAAATAGTAATCGTAACTTCTGAACAGAGGAATTGAGTTACCTATGCTCACATATCCCAACCAGTAATGGGGATGAGCCATTCGGGGATTTGCATTTTCGAGATAATTCAATTTTGCCAGCCGTAGCGCCTCATCGGTAGATCTGCCTTTTTTCAGATTTTGATAAAATGAACTCATTATTTTTGTCCCGGCATTATCCTCAACCTCCCAAAGAGTCATAACAATGGTTGGGCAACCGGCGTAAAGAAATCCCCTGGCAAGACTCATAACACCTTCTCCCTTTCTTAAATTTCCACTCCCGGTATTACATGCGCTTAAAACAGTTAACCGGGCGTTAATATCAAGGTTGTAAATATCAGCAGTATTCAGCCATCCATCTTTTTGTGGCTCATTATCATTGTTTTGTGCAAAAGCAAAACGTGAAAAAGCTGGCAATGAATCATTGATAAAAGCATGCATTGCAAGGTGTAATATGTCGTAATTATGGCTGTATTTTCTGAAATTCTCTTCTGTTGCATTTTCATTTCTAAAAAGGTTAACCTTAATTTCACTGGCAATTAAATCTACTTCGCGCTGGACCCCGGGCAATTGCGTTAAAATTAATTTTTCATTTTCAAAAACAACCGTATCGGAATTGTATTTTGGAGCAAAGGCAAGCAATCTGTTTTTTGCTTTTCTTTGAGGATTGTTAAACTTGTATAATAAGTTAGCCGAATAAGCATAATTTATTGAATTTCTTTTTATTAAATAGGGCAGGAGATTGAATTTAATGGTCTCAGTAGTGTCAGGCATTTCAGTTAATAGTGCATCAAAGGGAAGGTAATTTAATTTGCCATCAGGAATGATGGTAATTTTTTTATTTTGAATTTGGTTTGAAAATGGTTCAATTAGTTTTGTGTAAAGGTTAAAAGCCGCAATACTAAATTCTTTTGTGTTGTCGCTTCTGGTAAACAAATATCCAGGGTTTGACATAAACCGGAAGGTTTCTTCTACATTTTTTATAAACGAGGAATCAATATCAATTTTATGAAAGCTAATTTTTTCTTTTGAAATGAAAAATGCATAGAGCTCTGGTACAGAGTCTGTTTCGTTTAAAACATATTCTATTGCTACTTCGTTGCTTTTTAATTTTTGTTGTACCTGTTTTGTTGTAATTGTAGCATCAGCATATTTTAATTCAAAATAATCGCTGTAGTTGGTTTCCAAAAATTGAATCAGTTCGTCGCGTTCTTTTTTTAACTGAAACAGAGTTGAATCAGCCATGTTTATCTCTTCATTGTCAGGTGTTTCTGCATTTCTCAAATTATACAAATTTTCATTCTGATTTGTAATTTGAAAATTCAGCGTACGCTCGAGTTCTGTCAGGCTGTCCGGAACCAGGCTGTTTTCGCTGGCCAGTTGTGCAGAAAGCTTGTCGAATACTGAACTGGCTTTCATTCGTTCAGCATTTGTAAAAGCAAATTCTAAAATTTGTGGGTTGGGTTCAATTGTCAGCGCGTTGTAAGCTGTTTGAACAATTTTAGCAAATGTCTCTTCTTCCAGCTCGTTTAACTGTATTTTGCTCTCGTCTGAATAAATTTCTTTTCTTGCCTGTTGAATTAAGTTTGCTGTAAATTCATAATATTCAAGAGCTTGTTCAATAGATTCCTTTCTTTTGATGTGAGTTGTGTTGGCATAAATATCAGAAATCTGAGTATAAGTATCAGCAATTAGTTTCAGCAATTCAAGACTTTGAGTTAAGGAAGCCGTATTCTCGATGGTTGCGGAAACGTTCAACAGCCTCTCTGGGTCTGTTCCCAGCGCTTCTAAGCCCTTTTTATAGTAATTTACAGCCTCCAGCAGGTTTAATGATTTTTGTTGTCTGAAGTCTTCTATATTCTTTGTTTCAACAATTATGTTTTCATTTAAGAATCCCTGGGTTTTGTTGAAAAATGAAAGAGCTAATCCTTCAGAAATATTATTTTTATTTAGAATATTTTTTGCTTTGTTAAGTTCATTTTTAGCTTCTGTCAGATTATTGCTTTTAATAAGAAAATCAGCAAAGTTTAGATATTCAAAAACAATATTAGGATCATTACTTGAATAATAATTTTCGGCATAATCGATAGCCATCTTATAGCTAAATAATGTTTTATCATATTGATTCAATTCTTGATAAATTGCAGCTGTAAGACTTAAATAGAGAAGTTTAGTGTCTGCATAAGAATTTTCAGAATATTTATCAATAATCTTAAGAGCTTCTTGATAGTTTTTAAGTCTGAAATAGATATCAGCAATTGTATAATAAACATCAGCAATGTTCTGGATGTCAGAATTTTGATCCTTTAAAAAAATGGTTACTGCTCTTTGAGAATACTCAAGGGCTGTTATAAAATTTAATTTACTTTTATACGTATTACCTATATTATTATATAAACGGGCTAATGCAAGTTCATTTTCATTTAAATTAAATAAGTAGGCCTCCTCAGCATTTAAAAAATATTCGATAGATTTATCCAGATTCCCTAAATTTTTATATGTTATTCCCAATGCATTTTGAACAACTCCAAATTCATAACTTTTTTGTGTATAAATTTTTTCTCGGATTTGGGCAGAAATTAAAAATGAATCAATGGCAGCCTGGTAATTGGAATTTCTAAAAAAATTAATCCCTGAATTATAGGTATTTTCTGCCCGAATTGAATCAGTGTAAAGATTGTTGCTAAAAGCTGATAATGAGCAAAATATGCCAAGAATAAAAGTGAAATTCCAAATCCTTTTTTTTGCCATATTGTTTAATTTGTCACTGGTAAAAGTAATTTTTTTTCATTTTTTTTCCAATTCGAGGGTTACCTTTTCCTCTTTTTCGGAATATATATATAGAATGTGTGTTTTTCAAGTTTAACGAATTAAATTTATTTACGATGAAAAGGTTTTTTAACAATACCGAAAAAAAGAATTTCCAAAGTTTTGAAGTGTTAACATCAAGCGAAATGCTGAAAGTGCGTGGTGGTGGTGATACAAGACCAGTTACCAGGGATAAAGACATTTTTGAAGGCGAAACCCGCTAATTTTTTCAATATATTTATTTTTTCACTTTTATTATTCAGGCAGGTACTCTGTTCGGCCGTTATTGTTGATTCAATTTGCCACTGAATAATTCATATTTTGCATAGGTACATTCCAGTGACCCATTGTAAAGGGTTAATTTTTTGCCTGGTTTTAAACCTACATTTTTTAGGTATTCTTTTGATGAGGTTAATATCCATGCCGTGTTACCTGCAAAATGGTGCTTAAGTCGTTCCCCAATCATTGCATAAAGTAAATCTATGTTTTCTTCCACTAATCTTTCTCCGTAAGGAGGATTTATTATTATTGTAGCATTATTGCTGTTAACTTCCATATTTTTCATGTTGCATGTTTGAAAATCAATGAATGAAAATACCCTGGCCCGTCGCGCATTGGTTTGTGCAGTTAAAACACTTTCTCTTGAGATATCAGAAGCATAAATCTTTTTTGTGAAAAGTTTTGTTTGATAGTTCGCTTTAATTTTTTCGAAAAGTTGTGAATTATAGCCTTGCCAGTTTTCAAATGCATATTCTTTCCGAAACCTGCCTGGTGGAATATTTTGTGCAATCATTGCCGCTTCAATGGGCAGAGTTCCTGAACCACACATTGGGTCAATAAAATCGGTGTTGCCATTCCAGCCCGAAAGAAGAATCATACCGGCTGCCAGAACTTCACTGAGTGGCGCTTTACCCTGACTTGCCCGATACCCCCGCTTATGCAATGATTCTCCCGAACTGTCGAGTGATAAGATGCAGGTATTTTTGTTGATATGCACATGGATAAAAATCTCAGGATTTTGAGTATCAACATTTGGTCTGGTTCCCTTTTTTTCTCTGAAATGATCGGCAATGGCATCTTTAACTTTAAGTGATGCAAACATGGAATTCCGAAATTCCTTGGACTGGGATACAGCGCTGCTTACAGCAAAGCTTTGGTTAACTGTAAAATATTTTAACCAGTTAACTTCCTTACATCTTAAATAAAACTGATCTATATCTCTGAATTGAAATACGGCAATTTCTTTCAAAATTCGTATAGCAGTCCGTAAAAAGTAATTTGATTTATATATTAATTCAAGATCGCCTTCATAAAATACGGCTCGTATTCCTTCTTTTATATTCTTTCCGCCAATTGCTTCAATTTCTTTGGCCAAAACCGGTTCAAGTCCTGTAACAGTTTTTGCTGTAAGTTTGAATTTTTCCAAAATGATTAATATTAAAATTAAATGCCTAATCCATCGGTAAATGTAAGTTCTTTTGGTCGTGACTGTATAATTTTTGAATAGGGTGGGATATTTTGAGTTACCCAAACATTTCCTCCGATTACCGAACCTTTTCCGATGGTTATACGGCCAAGAATTGTTGCGCCTGAATATATGACTACATCATCCTCAACAATCGGATGCCGCGGAATTCCTTTAATGGGATTGCCATCTTCATCAAGCGGAAAACTTTTAGCGCCAAGCGTTACACCCTGGTAAATTTTTACATTGTTGCCAATTATGCTTGTGGAACCAATTACAACACCTGTTCCATGGTCAATGGTGAAACTTTCGCCTATTTGTGCACGCGGATGAATATCTATTCCGGTTTCGCTGTGTGCCATTTCTGAAATAAACCTTGGAATAAGTGGAACTTCCAGTTCAAGTAATTTATGAGCCATACGATAGTTTGTTATCGCACGGATTCCCGGATAGCAAAAAATAACCTCTCCAAGGTTACGTGCAGCCGGGTCGTTCAAAAAGATGGAATTTACATCAGCTACCAGTTTACGCCTAATTTCAGGAAGATATTCGATGAAACTTACTGCAATTTCCTTCGCTTTTGCTGTATGTTTTTTTACTTTGTCGGCATTTCCATCCTGACACTCAAAACACATTCCGGCTAAAATTTCCTGGCTAAGTAGTTCATACAATTCATCAACATAAACTCCCATATAATGGCGCGTAGTGTTGGGTCTCAGAGAGGTACTTCCAAAATATCCGGGGAAAAGTATTTCCCTGACCATGTCAATAACCTTTTGAAGCTTGATGATGGAGGGCAAAGGTTCTCCCAATCTGTGTTCGTGGCAAACTACATCGTATGTTGAAGGATCGCTCAGACATTCAATTGTTTGTGATAACCTGGTATCAAATTCCATGACTGTCATTTTTTATATTTTATGGTTGGTTACAAAAGTAACTAAATCATCTCAATTTCTCTTTTGGTTTCTGAACAAGTGAGATTTTGTTTGGTTTACTGCGGGTCTAATTGTTTCAATTGTTTGATTGCATTTTGCAGTCGGGTTTTATTTTTATCGGTAATAATTTTAAAATCAAAACCATAGTGGTTAATGGTTTCAATATACCGTTGCTGCAGGTAAAGCCTTTTGTCTCCTCCATTTTCGCGAACAGAATCTGGTTCCCACGGCAAATCGGTATCGCAAACCAGAAAAAGGTCTATTTCAGTTTTTTTAATTTCGGAATCGAGCCATCCGGGCACCTTAGCAAATACTTCTTCAAACCAAATTTTGGTAATAATCAGCCAGGTATCAGAAAAAATCCAGGGGATGTTCGATTGTTTAAACTCATTCAATTGCTGAATTTGGTTCTTCGCAATTAACTCCACATCACCATAATTATACTTTCTTCCCAGGTTTTCAATATAACTTCTTGCAAATTCAGGAATGAAAGGTACCTGAAAATGTTTTGCCAGTCCTTGGGTGAGCAGGCTTTTCCCGGTTGATTCTGCGCCTGTAATTATTATGGTTCTCGATTTTGTTTTCAATTTTGTTCTTTTAAATCCTTTTTCCATTCAATGTACCCCAAAAAAGCCATAACAGTGTAAACAAGGAATAAAATTACTGTTGGCCAAAGGTCTTTATGAATATACAAACCGGCTGAAAGCAAATCTACGAAAATCCAGATGAGCCAGTGTTCGATGAATTTTTTTGCCAGCATCCAGGTTGCAGTTATACTTAATGCGGTTGTTAATGAGTCCATGTATGGAACGGTAGAATTGGTAAAGTTGAGCAAAATAAAAAGCAAAATGGCATAAATTACAATTGTTGCCAGCAAAAGATTTATTAATAATTTTTTTGGAGTTTTTCTGGCCAAAAGTTTTTTCTGTTGACCGACAGAACTTTTTTTGCCCCCCTTCAACCAAAAATACCAACCATAAATGCTGATGGCTACATAATAGACCTGTAAGCCCATATCGGCGTAAAACCCTGATTGATAAAAAACAATGATGTAAAGCAATGACGTGAAAAGGCCGGTTGGCCAGGTTAAAATATGTTGTTTAATTGAAAAGAATATGTACAAAAGCCCCAGAAGGGCACCAATCAGTTCAATTTTGTTTTCCCACAGCCAGGCGGTTAAAAACTCTGTCATTATTTATTTATTCTGCCGAAACCAGAAGATTGGTGTATTGTTCCTTATTTTTAATTACTTCAAGTGCTTTTAATATAGCCTCGTCGTCCTCAAAAAATATTTTGTAAAAATCATTTCGGGAAAAAATATCGCGGGCAATAAGTGCCTTTACTTCTTTTTTCATGGTATCCATCGTGAAATTGAGGCTTTCCAAGTCTTTTTCAATTCCTTGCTTTTCACCTTCAGCCAATATTGTATTTACCATTTCTTCAGTAACTTCAAAATTGCGGTTGTAATTATCAAATCCCGGATATTTATTTTTTATTTCAGACCGGTTTTGATCAACATAATCGAGTACAAAATTGTAAACAATGTTGTTTCTTCTTAAACGATTATAATACCTGTAGTGTGACGAGGTATCCATTGGGATAAAAATATCGGGCATAACTCCACCGCCGCCGTAAACATCACGTCCGTTAATCAGGGTTTTGAATTTAAGCGAGTCGGAAAGATGAATACTGTCGGCGCTGAATAACTGGCCGGTACTAAGTCTGTCAAGATAGTCCCTTTTATATTCATCCATCCCATTTTCATAAGGTTTCTGAATATTTCTGCCACTGGGAGTGTAATAGTGGGCTGTTGTTAATCTTACAAGCGAACCATCAGTAAGGAAATAGGGTTTTTGAACCAGTCCTTTTCCGAATGAACGTCTTCCTACAATCAAACCGCGGTCCCAATCCTGAACTGCCCCTGAAACAATTTCGCTGGCTGATGCCGATGATTCATCAACCAAAATAACAAGATTGCCTTCCTTGAACAAGCCTCCTGTAGTGGCTTTGTATTCTCTTTTCGGATCGTTTTCACCATCAGTAAATACAATTAATTTGTTGCCGTCCAGAAATTGATCCGATATTTCTATAGCTGATTTAAGGTAACCACCTCCGTTTCCACGCAAATCGAGAATCAGGTTCTGAATATTTTGTTTTTTAAGGTCATTCATTGCTTCCCCAAATTCTTCTGTGGTAGTGGCCGAAAATTTATTTAATTTGATATATCCGGTTGATTCATCAAGCATAAATGAGGCATCGAGACTATAAATTGGAATTTTATCGCGAATGATTGTAAAACCAAGTGTTTCATCTATATTACGGCGTAAAACTTTAATTTCTACTTTGGTACCCTTGTTCCCCCGCAGCAAGTCCATAACATCGGTGGTTGAAATGCCGGTTCCGGCAATAGTTTTCCCATCAACCTGAACAATCCTGTCACCGGCTCGAAGACCTACTTTTTCTGATGGACCTCCGGGAATGGTTTCAGTTACCAGCAGTGTATCTTTGAAAATATTAAATGTGATGCCAATGCCTTCAAAATTGCCTTGCAGTGGTTCATTCATTTTATCTACATCTTCTTTTGAAATATAAACAGAGTGAGGATCCAGTTCGCTCAGCATGTGGACTATGGCTTTTTCAGTCAATTCATCAACATCAGCAGAATCAACGTAATATCCATCAATCAGGCGGAGAAGCCTGGCAAATTTCATTTGGTTTTTTTGAACTGACTCTTGTGCACTAATTTCTGTAGCAGGCTGAAATGCCAGAATGGTTATCAATATTAAAACCATTGCTTTAATGGATTTAATTTTGAAGGTATTTTTAATTGAACTATTCATTTTATATTCTTTTTAAACTGTAAATTTTAAAACGTTTATTCCCACTCAATTGTTGCGGGTGGTTTTGAGCTAATATCGTAAACAACACGGTTAATGCCACGAACTTTGTTAATTATTTCGTTTGACATTTTTGAAAGGAAGTCATATGGCAGGTGAACCCAGTCGGCAGTCATTCCGTCGGTTGAGGCAACTGCTCTTAAAACCACAGTGTTTTCGTAGGTGCGTTCGTCGCCCATAACGCCAACGGATTGAATGGGGAGTAAAACTACGCCGGCCTGCCAAACTTTGTCGTATAATCCCCAGTTTTTTAATCCGTTAATAAAAATTGCATCGGCTTCCTGAAGCATATTAACTTTTTCGGGCGTAACATCACCTAATATTCGAATTCCAAGTCCGGGGCCCGGAAAAGGATGGCGACCCAGCAATTCTTTTTTAATATTTAAAGCTTTCCCCACGCGGCGCACCTCATCTTTAAAAAGCAAGCGTAAAGGTTCAACCACTTTCAGGTGCATTTTCTCAGGAAGCCCGCCAACATTGTGGTGCGATTTAATGGTTGCAGAAGGGCCGTTCACCGAAACCGATTCAATGACATCGGGGTAAATAGTTCCTTGTGCAAGCCATTTTACATCCTTGATTTTGTGTGCTTCGTCATCGAAAACTTCAATAAAATTCCGACCAATTATTTTGCGTTTCTGTTCCGGATCGGTAATTCCTTTCAAATCATCCCAGAATTTTTGCCGGGCGTCCACGCCAATTACATTCAACCCCATATCTTCATAAGAATGAAGAACTGTTTCGAATTCATCTTTTCGCAACAGTCCGTTGTCCACAAAAATACAGGTGAGATTGCTGCCAATTGCCTGGTTTAACAAAACTCCTGTTACCGATGAATCAACTCCACCCGATAATCCAAGCACCACTTTGTCGTTTCCAAGCTTTTTCTGAAGTTCATTTACAGTGGTTTCCACAAAGGATGAGGGTGTCCAGGTTTGTTCGCACCCGCAAATATCAACTGTGAAGTTTTTTAGTACTTGTTGTCCTTCGGTTGTGTGGTAAACTTCAGGGTGAAACTGGATAGCATAGGTTTGCTCATCGTCAATTTTGTATGCTGCAAAATTTACATCTTCAGTAGATGCCACCACCTTATAATTTTTGGGGAGTTTAATAATAGTATCACCATGCGACATCCAAACCTGGGTATGCGGAGTTATATTTTTAAAAAGAGGGCAATCGTGGTCAATAAATCCCAGTTTAGCCCTGCCATATTCCCTTGAATCAGAAGGTGCAACCTCTCCTCCAAAAAAGTGGGCCATGTATTGTGCGCCGTAACAAATTCCCAGCACGGGCAATTTCCCCTTTATGGCTGAAAGGTCGGGGCGGGGAGCTTCCGGATCGCGCACAGAAAAAGGACTTCCTGAAAGAATGACTCCTTTAACCGATTCATCTATTTCGGGATAATGGTTGAAAGGATGAATCTCGCAGTAAATATTCAGTTCGCGAATTTTACGGCCAATGAGTTGTGTATATTGCGAACCGAAATCAAGAATCAATATTTTTTCCTGCATGAATTTTAATTTATGATGATTGCCTTTGTTCAATCCACAAAAGTAAAAATATCAAGGTAAAATCGGGTGCTTTGTTTTCTGAAAGAATTTAAAATTAATCAGAAATAAAATCGTTTAAAACAAAGTGATGATCAATAATTGTTATTTTTGAACGAATTTTTTAAACTGATTTTTAAATGAAGATTGCATATTATTTCCTTGTAATGCTGTTTGTTACTGCAACTTTCAATCAAATTTCTGCGCAGCAGTTAAAGGAAAATGAGATAGTTGTTATTCAGGGTGAAAAATATGTGTTACACCAGGTACGGACTGGTGAAACCATTTATTCCATTAGCAGGCAATTTAAAGTTGACACACAGGAACTTGTAAATCAGAATCCACAAATTAGCGAAGGATTAAAAATAGGGGATGTCCTGAAAATTCCATTTAAAGAAGAAGCTGAGTGGCAAAATATTCCTGCAAGTCCGAAAGGAGATCCTGAATATTTTGAATTTTATACCATTACATCAAGAACTGAAACTCCTTACTTTATTGCGAAAGAATTTGGTGTTACGGTTGAAGAAATTTATGCATACAATCCGGAAGTTACCCGGTTTAGAAAAGGTACAAAACTGAGAATTCCGGTATGGACAACTGAAGAAACTACCCCAACAGTTGACCTTCCTGAAAAAGCACCTGCTGTAGAAGAAGAAAACAGAGAACTGATTATGCATGAGGTAAGGCAAGGAGAAACATTGTATTCGCTCTCCCGCAAGTATAAAATTTCGGAAAGTGAAATTCTGTTTTTTAATCCCGGAGCACGCGATTTAAAAGCGGGTAGCGTAATTTACCTGCCAAAAACCGGAGTGGAACCGGAATTTAGAACACCATCCGACAGGATTTCCAATACCATTGACGAAACCCTTACTGCACCTTTGGTTGAAGCAGGCAATTATTTTGACCACACCATTGTTTCGGGTGAAACGTTGTGGTCAATAACACGCAAGTACGATGTTTCTGAAGAAGACCTGAAAAAAATTAATCCTGTTTTGGAAACAGGTTTTCCGGCTGGTGTAACCATTAAAGTTCCGGTAAGAGAATCTGAACTCAGCAACGCTGAACCGGTTAATGAAGACGCCTTTTTGCGTCACCTGGTTCAACCCGGCGAAACTTTGTTCCGATTGTCTTCGCAATATAACCTGACAATTCCTGAAATACGGAAGTTCAATCCGCAACTGGCAAACCGAAATCTTGTGCAGGGCGAAACGCTTTTAATTCCCAGAAAACCTGACGAAGAAATCGTTCAATTTATGGACAACATTTCTACTGATTCAGTGAAAACAGAAACTCCTTCATTTGAAAGTGAATTTTACGACATTGAATTACCGTCAAACATTCCTGAAGAATGTCGTCCCGGGCAAAATCCTCTGGCCACAGCAACTACTTACGATGTAGCCTTGTTCTTACCCTTATTTATTGATGCCAACAACACATTAAACAACGAACCTGTAAAAGAAAAGCCGGATATTGATTCACTCTTTTATTCAGAAAAAATTTTACCGGAAGATACTGTAATTGAGCGGGATGAGCCCAGGGAAATGTTTTATGGATTTTACCGCGACAGTGAAAATTTCCTGCAGTTCTATGAAGGGGTTTTGCTGGCTGTAGATTCTCTCAGAAAGGCTGGAATGAAAATTCGGTTAAATGTTTTTGATACCCAACAAAATCCTGATTCCATTCGGAAATATATTTATGCAGATGGTTTTTTGGAAACCGATTTAATTATTGGACCGGTTTTTCTGGAGGTGCAAAACGAAGTGGCAGCAATTGCTTCAAAAAACCGTATCCCGATGATTTCTCCGTTATCATCCCAATCGCGTGTTCTCACAAGTAATCCTTATTATTATCAGGTTAATCCGTCGCGTGAGTTCCTTGCTGCAAAAACTGCTGAGTTAATAGCAGAAGAATATTTTAACAGCAATTTTGTTGTGGTTAAAACAGTTAATTCCGGAGGCTTGTACGAAGAAAAAGTGGTGGATATGGTGCAGGAAAAGTTGATTCATTCGGGCTACTGGGGCCAGCCACAGGGAATGCAGTATCATGTTTACGATTTCAGTAAGGAAGGTGCATTTGGTTTAAACCGGATACTTTCTCCTGAAAAAGAAAATGTAATTTTTGTTTCTTCTATGAATGAGGGAGACCTGAGTTTGGTGCTTTCCAATATTAATAACCTGGCTGATGATTTTTCTGTAACACTTATAGGTTTTAATCGTTACGAACAGTTCGAAAGTATATCAGACGAGTTTTTTCATAATTTAAAGTTGCATTACATTGCACCTTACTGGGTTGATTATTCGCATCCTGAAACTGTGAGGTTTCTAAAGAAGTTTAAAAAACATTTTTATACTGAACCAGGAAACTTTGGCATGCAAGGTTATGATGTATCTTTTTATTTTCTGAATGCATTGTGGAATTACGGAAAAGATTTTGAAGAATGCCTGCCATACCAGCAGGTTCATCTCTCTCAGGGAAATTATAATTTTGAAAAAGTATCTCAGTTTGGCGGCTACATGAACCAGGGAGTTTCGGTTATCAGTTACAAACCTTCTTTCGATGTTGTTCGCAAAAGGGTAATTGGGCCTTACCGGTTTGCTCAAAAATAAAAGGGAGTTCCGG
>NZ_JAWLCI010000074.1:0-23695 GCF_041687215.1 Mariniphaga sp. | reverse complement strand
CTACTCAAAGAGGTGTGGTTGATATTGAATTTTTCCTGTTTAGAGTTGCTAAAATATATGCTTGAAGTTAAATACTCCACAAAAAGTTAAACTGAGCCCGAAAAGCTCCCTGCTTTTCTCCAGCATACAATGCTGCACGTATTTTTTTTCATCCTGTTCGCGCGAAAAAGCCAGATCCATTTTGGAAAGCAACCCTGATTTATGGTAATAATTCATTTCATCACTATAAAGGAAATCGCTGCCTGCATACCGGTCGCCAAAAATGAGCCAGTTTTCTCCTTTAGCTCCTTTGTGCTCGCGCTCCTGCAAAAAGGCCCGAAATGGCGCAATTCCCGTTCCGGTGGCAATCATAATTACCGGGATGGAATCATCATCGGGCAGCCGGAAAATTTCATTTGGCTCGTAAAAAACCGGGATGGAATCGCCAACCTCGGAACGCTCATCCAAAAAGGTGGAACAAACTCCCTTGTGAGTTCGCTTATTTAGTTCGTAATCAATAATCCCGGCGGTAAGATGCAATTCGTTGGTGAAAACCAGCGGGCTGGATGCCACCGAATAAAGTCGTGGACTCAGTTTTCGAAGGCAGGAAAGCAATTGCTCCGGAGTAATTTCAGTAGGATATAACGTCACTAAATCTATGATATCGTGGTTTTCACAAAAAGAGTTCATCTTTTCCTCATCCAGCAACAACTGGTTTAAATCTTCATTTTGAGCAACCTCAGCATATTTTTTCAAAACAACTGGTGTTACCAGTGTGATTTCATAATCGCTTAGCAATGATTCTTTTAGCAGTTTGGGTGGTTCCTGCAAACTAATCGTGTGCGCTCCGTCGAACCGAAGCTTTTTCAACAATTTATCAACGAGCAATCTGGAGTTGGAAGTATAAACCCCAAACGAATCGCCAGGGTAAAATTTTGTTCCGAAATTTTCCATCGAAAGCGAAAAATGGAGCGTTCGTTTTTTAAATCCGTCGGTAGTAAGTAGTCGTTTTTCAAGCACTTTGGCATAAAAAGCATTACCCTGTTCAAGTTCGGGTTTATTCAACTCGAAGGCAAATTCTTTCTTTTCTTTCGATTTAATTTTTGGCAACACTTTTTCGAAGGCTGAAACGGCTTGGGTTACCCATTTTTTTGCGTTTTCTTCGTAGTCAATGTCACATTCCACCAGCGGACTAATTTCCTTCGCCCCCAGTTCCAGCATACGGTTTCTGAAATCCCACCCTGTTTTGCAGAAATCTTTGTAGCTGCTGTCGCCCATGGCAAGCACACTGAAATTAACCCCTGACATGGAAGGCGCTTCGCTGCTGTGCATAAACCGGTAAAAATCTTCAACCACCGCAGGCGGGTCGCCCTCGCCATGCGTACTTACCGCAATTAAAATATTTTTCATCCGTTTCAGCGTTTCAAAGCGGAAGGTTTTCATGTCGAGCAAATCGGTTTCCATTCCCAAATAATCTGAATATTCATGCGCAAGCGTAGCAGCAGCTTTGGAGTTTCCGGTGCGGCTTCCGTAAATGACATACAGCACCGAATCGGGGGTAGCAGACTTACCGTTGTTCCGCGCTCCTTTATTTATTTTTGTTATTGTATCCATTGTTTACTTTTTTAATATCCAAATTTTTCTATCGAAGCTGAATTCAATTTTTCTTTCAATTTTGAAAGATTGAATTCCCAAAATATTTTATTTCGAATAATCAACCAACCAGGTTGTCGGCAGTTACTTTTGTCAACTGGTTTAACCAGGTAGCCTCTTCATCGTATTCCAGGAAAAACGGTTTAAACGTTTCGCGGTAATCGCGGTGCCGTACATATTGCATCATAAAATATTTATTGCCGTCGGAAGGATTTTCGACCACGCCCATAATGTGCGCTTTCCCTTTTGCCGCCGACATTACCGGGCCGGTAACAGTTTTGGCAAAACTGCCGGTTTCCCTGATGGCTTCCTGGTAAATCTGGTAAACCTCGGCCAACGGAATTTCAAAGTAATTGTAAGGGCCGGTTTCCCGTTCGATGAACATGTAATAGGGAATCAGTCCCAGGCTCACCTGCTTTTTCCACATGCGTGCCCAAACCTTGCTGCTTTTATTAATGTGGTTCAAAATAGGCGCCTGCGTGCGGATTTCAGCGCCGGTTTGCCGCACGTTGTAAATGGCTTCCTGCACCACTTCATTGTCCAACTCGTTTGGGTGGTTGAAATGCGCCATAAACGCCAGGTGAAATCCGTTGTCGGTAATGCGCTTAAAAAGGTCAAGTAGTTCCCGGCCTTCATCGCTAAACTGCGGTAAAAAAGCAAACGGCCAGTAGGTGAGCGACTTCGTCCCAAACCGGATATTTTTCAGGTTGGAAGGCCGCTCTGCCATAATTACATCAAAATATTTGGAAATGGTGGCCGGGTCCATAATCAGAGGGTCGCCGCCGGTAAACAAAATTTCGTTCACATCCGGTTTACGGCGGATGTACTCCATTACTTTTCCAATTTCGCGCATAGAAAACTTCATATCGAGCTCCTTCACAAACTGCGGCCACCGAAAACAGAACGTACAATGTGCATGGCAGGTTTGTCCCTGGCTCGGGAAAAATAGGACAATGTCGCGGTATTTGTGCTGAACGCCTTTTAGTTCTTCGCCATCCATTACCGGAACATTGGTCATTTGCTGTGCCGGGTGCGGGTTCATCTCAAGTCTGATTTTCATAATCAAATCATCAATCTCCTTTTGCGGACGACTGGCTTCAATAGTTCGTTTCAATTGTTGGTAACGTTCGGGCCTTAACATATTTTTGTTGGGAAAGTTCAGGATATAAATGGGGTCAGTTTCGTAGTTCTCCCAGTCAATCAGGTAATCGACCACATAATTGTTCGTTTTGAAGGGAATCACCTTCGAAACAATGTCGATTTCGTGTTTGACCTCCTCAGGAAGGTATTTGACATACTCAATCTCCCTGAAATTTTTTGCATTAAAAGTTAAAAACCTCATAATATCTTTTATTTATTGATAAAAATTGGTGAAAAAAAAATCTGCTTTGCGCTTAAAATACCAATAAAAAAAGATATCTCCAAAGTTTATTCAGACTGAATCTAAATAGGACAGTCCGAAACAAACTAATAATCAGTGCAAAAAGTAAAGGTCAAAAAAATTCAGGTAATGGGGTATTCGTTATGAACGTCGGTTAAAACTTCGAAACCTGTTTGCGTAACCAAAATGGTGTGTTCAAACTGTGCCGACAATTTGTTATCAACAGTGCGTGCAGTCCAGCCGTCCGATTTATCGATGGATGTGGAAGCCCGTCCCTGGTTAATCATGGGTTCGATGGTAAAAATCATTCCGGGTTTCATTTTCGGCCCCTTGTTGCGGCGCGAAGTGTGGTCCACCTGCGGCTCTTCGTGAAACTCCACTCCTACCCCATGCCCGCAAAACTCATACACCACACTGTAGCCTTTGGCTTTGGCATAGCGACTGATGACAAAACCGATGTTACCGAAATAGTTGCCCGGTTTTACCTGCTGAATGCCCAAATCGAGGCAATGACGGGTAACATCGATAAGATTTTTTGCCCCGTTATTAATTTCTCCAACGGTAAACATGCGCGAGGTATCGCCGTAAAAACCGTCGAGAATGGTAGTTATATCGATGTTCAGAATATCGCCGTCTTTTAAAACGGTTTTGGTGGAAGGTATGCCGTGGCAAACCACTTCGTTGAGCGAAATGCAGCTTGATTTTGGATAGCCGTTGTAGCCTTTGGTGGCCGGAATTGCTTTATGCTCACGAACAAACTCCTCAATTTTATTGTCGATGAATTCCGTAGTTACGCCCGTTTTCACAAATTGTGCAGCGTAGTCGAGCGTTTGAGCTGCCAGCCGGCAACTTTTTCTGATTCCTTCTATCTGCTCCGGGGTTTTAATGATGATGCCACCCATATTTCCTGATTAATTTTCGTGCAAAATTGGTCAAAATCACTGGTTTTTCAAAACGGAACAATACTTTTGCAGAAAAGTTTTGGGGAAGTCCGAAGTCAGAAGTCGGGAGCCCGAAGACAAAAAGCATATTATAAAAATTAAGTAACCAGCAATCAGTATAATGAAACACATCAACCATTTATCTACCCGCTCGTATTTTATCAACCGGTTTGGAAAACTTTCCACGTCGTTTATGTTCTATCAGATGCAGGACATTGCCTGGGAACACGCGGCCAAACTGGGTTTCGGTTACGACAACCTGAAAGTGGATGAGCAGTTTTGGGTGCTTTCCAAGTTGCTGGTAAAAATTTTCCGCCGGCCGATTTGGGGCGAAGATTTTTCGCTGGAAACCTGGTCGCGCGGCACCGACGGATTTTTTGGCTACCGCGATTTCAACTTTGTGGATAAAGCGGGAAACATCATCATTCAGGCTACCAGTAGCTGGTTGGTACTCGATGCCAAAACGAAACGAATTGTGCGTTTGAACGAATTCGAAAATTTTCCAAAATACGAAGAGAGTGTTTTCGGCGAAAATGCAGGAAAAGTAAAATCGCCAAAATCCGAAACCGAACTGCATTTTACGCCAGTCCGGTTTAACGAAATCGATATCAACCAGCATTTCAACAGCGGCCGTTACATCGAACGCATCATCGACAGTTACAATTTTGATTTTCACCAGGAAAACGAACTAATTGAATTTGAGGTGAATTTCCTGAAAGAGGGCCTTCCTTCCGACAGTCTGGCCGTAAAAAAACAGGAAATTGACAATGCCAATCATTTATGCAGTGTAGTTCGTGAAAGCGACGGCGCCGAGCTTATTCGGGCAAGACTTGTTTGGTGCACAAGATAAGTTTATTTATCAGATGACTTCAAGTCATCCGATGAATAGCCGCTATTAAACAACTTCAGCACCTCTCCCACTTTTTCCTCCATGGGCAAATTTCCGTCAATCCAGTGAATTTTGGTACCCCGTTTTTCCATGCCCCGGAACCAGGTCATTTGTCTTTTGGCAAACTGGTGAATGGCAATTTCAAGTTGCCGGAACATTTCATCATAAGACAATTCACCAGTCAGATGCAGCGTGAGGTATTTGTATTCCAGCCCGTAGTAAATGAGTTGTTCGGGTGTTAATCCCAAATCCAGCAATTTTTGCACTTCATCCAGCATTCCTTCGTCCAGCCGCTTTTTCAGGCGTTTGGTAATCCGCTGGCGTCGGATTTCGCGATCAACTTTCACGCCAATGTTCAGGCTGTTGATTTCGGGCATGGGGGTTTCCAATTGCGGGTTTTCGCGGTAGTACATTTCAATCTCGATGGCGCGAACAGCCCGCCGGTCGGTTTCCACATCGGTTTTGTTGTGCAATCTCGGTTTTAGCTTTTTCAGAATTTCGGTGAGTTCTTCCAGCGATTTTCCTTCCAGCTCTTTTCTCAACTTTTTGTTTGGCGGAACCTGAATCAACTTGTAATCTTTTAAAACCGCTTCCAGGTACAAACCGCTACCTCCGCAAAGTACCGGAAATTTTCCCCGTGCGTGAATGTCTTCGAATACCTGCACAAAATCGGCCTGAAACCGGTAAACGTTGTAGTGTTTTCCGGGATCTTCAATATCCAGCAAATGAGACAGAATTTCAACACCATTCACAAAATAATCAGCATAATCTTTCCCTGTGCCAATATCCATTCCACGGTACACCTGTCGCGAATCGCCCGAAATTACCTCGCCATCATTTCTCGCAGCCAGATGCGCTGCAAGCCCGGTTTTTCCGGTGGCAGTGGGCCCCAAAACAGTTATCAGATTGTACTGCGGTTTTTTGATATTCATCTTTGAAATTAGAAACGTTAATAAAGAGTTGGTATTCAATGCTTAAGACACGATTTCCCAGTAGGCAACTTTATGTTCTACAAAAAAGTCAATCCAATTTTCCTGTTTAGCCCTTTTTCGAAAATTCGAATGAGCGTGGATAACTGAATATTCCCGCGGGCATTCTCGATTCTGGAAATATAACTCTTTTTGGTGCCAGCTTTTTCGGCCAGTTGTTCCTGCGTCATATTTGAAGCCTTCCGTGCTTCTTTAAGCATCTCGCTCACAATAAAAAGCGTTGCTTTTTCTTCATATTCATTGCGGCTGTCGGAACCAATTTTACCATGTTCCCTTTCAATTAACTCTTCAAATGTTTTTATTCCTCTGTAGTCTGTCATCACATTTTGTTTTTAGTTGCAAAATACTTTTGTTTCAGGCGCATTGCTTTTTCAATTTCCTGTTTCGGTGTTTTCTGTGATTTTTTCTGAAATCCGTTAAATAAAACTACCAGTTTCCATTTATCAAAACAGCAAAAAATTAGGTAAATATTGGATTCATATTCAACCCGAATTTCAAAAAGTCCTTCGTAACCTGTAATTGGCGACAAAAATTTTGCCGGAACCATTTCTACTTGTTTTATCAGTTCCAACACATATTTGATTTTCATTTTCACCTTATTTTCAAGGGGAATATAAAAATCAAGGAAATAGTTTTCGTAAAAAATTATTTCTCTCGCCATGTCGCAAAGTTATCCCAAAAGTTAACAAACACAAGTTTTTCAATCCAAATATTTTCTGAAAAATTTGTGAATTCCCCAAAACAATAATAAATCAGAGATGGTTTTGACATTTACAGCACAGACATTTTTACAAACCACCCAAACTTTTTAAAATTTTACGATTATTTCTGTTTCACGAATCATAAATTTACGAATCAGGTATCTTTGAAAACTGAATAATTTTAAAAATGATAAAAGAAGCTTGTGTTGAAACTTTTGAAGAGGCATTGCTGGCCGAACAACGGGGTGCCAATCGCATTGAGCTTTGCTCCGACCTGGCAAACGACGGACTGACTCCTTCGCCTGAACTGATGCAGAAAACCTGCGCATCTTTGAAAATTCCGGTAATGGTAATGATTCGACCACGGGCTGGAAATTTTGTGCATTCCGAAAAAGAAATTGAGCAAATGAAAAAGGAAATTGATTTGGCCAAAAAAGCCGGTGCTGCAGGAGTGGTTTTCGGATTGCTGACACCGGAAAATGAAATTGAGGAAAAAAACACCCGGTTGCTGGCCGAATATGCACATCCGCTCCCGGTAACTTTCCATAAAGCCATCGACGAGATGAAAAATCCGGTGGCAGGCGTTCGCGTTCTTAAAAAAATAAAAGGAATAAAACGAATTCTGACTTCGGGCGGAAAAACCACAGCAAAAGAAGGCGCTGAGACCATCCGGAATATGAGCGAGGCAGCCGGAGAAAACCTCATCATTCTGGTTGCCGGAAAAGTGACTGATGAAAATGTGGAAGAAATTCAGGAACTTACAGATGCGAAGGAGTTTCATGGGAGGAGGATTGTGGGAGATTTGGGAGGAAGTGGACAGTCGCAGTCGCAGTCGCAGTCGCAGTCACAGTAAACAGTTGTTCTGTTGTTTTAAGTATAAAAATTCTGAATACAATAATCTTGTGTCTAAACATCTAAATATCTGATCAATATGAAAAAGTTAATTGCAATTATTCCAATATTGTTTGTGCTCCTTTCCAATGCACAATACGAACACGAAGTAACCGGGTACGTTTGGCCTGAAGATAAAAAAGTGTTGGAAAAACTGGAAGAGTGGCAGGACTTGAAATTTGGGCTGCTGATGCACTGGGGCGCATACAGCCAGTGGGGCATTGTAGAATCGTGGTCGATATGCCCGGAAGATTACGGCTGGTGCGAGCGAAAAAAAGGGTCCAATCCGGATGATTATTTTACCTACAAAAAGGAGTATGAAAATCTGAAACTGTCGTTCAACCCGGTAAATTTCAATCCTGAAAAATGGGCAGAAGCAGCCCGCGATGCCGGAATGAAATACGTGGTTTTTACTACCAAACACCACGACGGATTCAGTATGTTCGACTCGAAATACACCGATTACAAAATCACTGACGTGGAATGTCCGTTCAGCGTAAATCCGCGTGCAAACGTTACCAAAGAGATTTTTGACGCTTTTCGTGCAGAAGGGTTGTGGGCAGGGGCCTATTTTTCCAAACCCGACTGGAACAGTCCGTATTACTGGGATCCTAAATTTCCGCCACTTGACCGAAATGTGAATTACGATCCTGAACTGTATCCCGAAAAATGGGAAAAGTTTGTGGAGTTCACCCACAACCAGATAATGGAACTGATGATCGACTACGGGAAAGTGGATATCCTCTGGCTCGACGGTGGCTGGGTAGCCGAAAAACCGGCATCAATGATTGAACAGTCTTATGCCGCCAAAGCTGAAGGTACGCCATCGGGATTCATCAAAAACCGGACGGTAAACCAGGATATCCGCATGGATGAACTGGCAGCCAAAGCCCGCGAAAAACAACCCGGACTGATTGTGGTTGATCGTGCAGTACGCGGCCCCAATCAAAACTACCTGACACCCGAAAACCGCGTGCCCGAAATGCAGCTTCCCTACCCGTGGGAGTCGTGCATTATTGCCGGCGGCGGTTGGTCATGGGTGCCCAATCCGCAGTTTATGTCTCCCAAACAGGCAATTCACATGCTGGTTGACATTGTGGCCAAAGGCGGAAATCTCCTTTACAACATTGGACCGGGACCCGACGGAACCTGGCCGCAGGGCGCTTACGAATTACTTGCTGCCATGGGCGACTGGATTAAAGTAAACGGCGAAGCAATTTATTCTACCCGTGCAATTGAACCATTCAAAACCGATAATATTTGCCTGACGCAGAATAAAGATACGAAAGAGGTTTATGCTATATATCTCGAGGAAACAATTAGTGAGCAACTCACTGCAAGTGAAAAGCTCACCGAAAAACTACCCACCTCATTCACAGTAAAAGGAATTTTCGCGGAAAACAATGCCAAGCTCAGCATGTTGGGCGCCAAAGGAAACCTGAAGTGGGAAAATACTGACGAGGGCGTTAAAATTTATATTCCTGAAAGAATTCGCAAAAATTTGCCGTGTGATCTGGCATGGGCAGTAAAGATTTCAGAGATTCAATAAGCCGCATAAAATTATTCAGCGGGTGAATTGATAGTCACCCGCTGAATATTTGTGGGTGTGGCGGTTTGAAACCGCCAATTCTTAAATGCGCGGTTACAAACCACCACATTCATGTATGCGCGGTTACAAACCGCGCGTCCCGTTTTACCGTTTGCTTAGCACTTCCTTTTCATATTGTTGAATTTCGGCAATGTAACCTTCGCCGGCAGGAACATCATTTACTAAACAATAATAATCCCACACCACGCCAAAAGGTTTGGTTTTCAGTTCTTCGAGCATGGCCAGCCTTTCAAAATATTTTCCTTCTTCTTCCAGTTTAACCAAATCTGAAGTGGGTTCGAGCAGGGCAATTAAGAATGCTTTTTGCGCGGCACGTGTACCGATTACATAAGCGCCAATCCGATTGATGGAACCATCGAAAAAGTCGAGGCCAACATTTACACGATTAAAAAAGTTATTCCGTGTAATTTCGGAAGCAATAAGCTGAACTTCATCGTTTAAGGTAACAACATGGTCGGAATCCCAGCGTACCGGGCGGGTAACATGCAGCAGCACTTCATCCACAAAATGCAGGCACGACGAAATTTTGTCGCCCACCTGCTCAGTTGGGTGAAAATGACCGTTGTCGAGGCAAATCAGTTTGTTGTTTTTGATGGCGTAACCCAGATAAAAATCGTGAGACCCTACGGTCATTGACTCGGCGCCAATACCAAACAGTTTGCTTTCCACGGCATCTTTCAGGAATTCTTTCGGAAAATCTTTGGCAAAACCTTCGTCGAGCGATTTTTTTAGCTGCGACCGGTAACCGTTTCGGTCAA
Source organism: Mariniphaga sp. (assembly GCF_041687215.1). Taxonomy (NCBI): domain Bacteria; kingdom Pseudomonadati; phylum Bacteroidota; class Bacteroidia; order Marinilabiliales; family Prolixibacteraceae; genus Mariniphaga; species Mariniphaga sp. The sequence continues at coordinate 13,904 of NZ_JAWLCI010000074.1, read as the reverse complement.
CCGGAACATCTTTTGAACCATCGGGAATCCAGGTATTATGCACACACGGAGTTCCCAACTGTTTACCCATCTCGGCTCCAATTTCGCGGCAGCGTTTCATGTGTTCCACCCAAAACTGCCGAATTCCTTCATCTTTGGAAGAAAGCGTAAAACCACTGTCGGCTTTGGGATGCGAAAAAAAAGTGCCGTTAAAATCGAGCCCAATTTTCTGAGCTTTGGCCCAGTCAATCCACCCCTGAAATTGTTCAATTCCGATGGCATCACGGTCAACCAGTTTGCCGCCAAATTCACCGTAAATGGCATGTAAATTCAGTCGCTGTTTTCCCGGAAGCAGTTGCATCACTTTTTCCAAATCGGCACGCATTTGCTCAATGGTTTTGGCTTTGCCCGGGTAATTACCGGTTGACTGAATTCCACCGCCCGACAATGTTGCATCCGGTTTTTCAAAGCCTCCCACATCATCAGTTTGCCAGCAATGCAGGCTGATTACCACGTTTTTCATTCTTTCAACGGCTTTTTCAGTATCCACACCAATGGCGGCATACTGCTCTTTGGCCAGTTGATAAGCTTTTTCAATATTAGTTATATTCATAATATTTTTTTGATTTCAATTTACATTACATGGGGTAACTAAACCGGTAATCACCCGAGCCCAGTCTCAGTGTTACACTTCCTTCATTTTGATGGAAATTATCTGAGACGCTTTTAAGGGGCGCATCATTTCTTAAAACCTCATTCAGAGAGGCAGATGGAAGCGTAATGGTTGCTGTTGTATTAGCCGGAATCGTTACATCATAAATCATTTGATCTCCTTCAATTTTCCAGGCTGATTTAATTTCACCGTACATGGATTTATAAACCGCTTTGGCATGGGTCAGGCCACCACCAGGATGTGGAGAGAGGAAAAAATGTTTGTAACCTGGGTTTTCCGGATCGATTTGAATTCCGGCCACGTAATTGTAAAGCCACTCGCCAATGGCGCCATAAGCGTAATGGTTAAAACTGTTCATTCCAGCATTTTGAAAAGTGCCATCCGGTTTCTGACCGTCCCAGCGTTCCCAAATAGTAGTAGCTCCCTGTGTAACCGGATACAGCCATGACGGATATTCTTTCCGGTTCAGCAGCATAAAAGCCAAATCTTCGTATCCATGGTCTGAAAGCGTTTTACAAAGAAGCGGAGTTCCCACAAAACCGGTGGTAAGGTGTTTAAATTTATCCACATCTCCGGCCAAATATTCAGCAGCTTTAGGAACGAGATTTTCGGGAAGAAGATTGAATGCCAATGCAAGTGAATAAGCTGTTTGAGTGTGCGAAACCAACCTACCGGCAGGAGTGACAAATTCATTAATAAAGGCGTTTTTTACATTTTCAGAAAGAGTTGAATACTTTTCAGCATCGCCGGTATTGCCTAAAATTTTTGCAATTTCTGCCAGCAACTTGCTCGAATGGGCATAATATGCAGTTGCAATCAGATCCTTTTCGGTAGTTGCGCCGGGATAATCGGACCTTGTGGTTGCAAAGGCAAGCCAGTCGCCAAAATGGGTGTCGCCAATCCAGAGGTAATCATCTCCGGCTCTGTTTTTCATGTATTCCACCCAGGCTTTCATGCTGGGGTACTGCACTTCCAAAATCCGTTTATCGCCGTATGCCAGATAGGTTTGCCACGGAACAATAATCGCTGCATCGGCCCAGGCAGTTGAACCAGCGGCTCCGTTCAGTACATCGGGAACCACATGATTGACCTTACCGTCAGGTGCCTGGTCGGCGGCCACATCCTTCATCCATTTTGTATAAAATGCTGCCACATCGAAATTAAAGGCGGCAGTTGGCGCAAACACCTGAGCGTCACCCGTCCAGCCCAGCCGTTCGTCGCGTTGTGGACAATCAGTTGGTACGTCCAGAAAATTTCCTTTCTGTCCCCACTGAATGTTATGTTGCAGTTGATTAATCAGCGGATCGGAACAAGCAAAAGTTCCGGTTGGTTCCATGTCTGAATAAATTACAACTCCTGTAATATCGCCCAGTTGCGGCGTGCCGGGAAAATCTTCAATTTTCACAAACCGAAAACCATGAAAAGTAAACCGGGGTTCGTATATTTCTTCGCCATCTCCTTTCAGAATATAAACATCGGTTGCTTTGGCAGCCCGAAGGTTTTCAATATAAAAGTTGCCATCTTTGTCCAAAACTTCAGCAAATTTAAGTGTTACTGAATCGCCCCTGCTGCCTTTTACTTTTAAACGAACCCAGCCTACCATATTCTGGCCCATGTCGAAAACCGTTTCACCATTGGGTGTGGTAATAATTTCTATGGGAGAAATTTCTTCCACAGCTTTAACCGGAACGCCTTGCGGAGCAATCAATGTATTTTTCGGATGATTCAGTTTGGTCACTGTTCCCCAGTTGCTGTCTTCAAATGAAGAAGTTGCCCAATCTGGCATTTCCAGACGCGCATCGTAGGTTTCTCCATTATAAATGTCGGAGAAAATAATCGGGCCGGTAGTTGCTTTCCAGGTTTCGTCTGTACCAATTGTTTCCGCAGAACCGTCAGAATAAGTAATATGAAGTTGCGCAATCAGAGCTATTTTGTCGCCGTAATAATTGTTTTGATTCCGGAATCCGATATTTCCACGGTACCATCCATCGCCCAAAATGGCGCCCAGCGAATTTTGCGGTTGCAGCATGGAAGTAACATCGTAGGTCTGGTATTGAATACGTTTGTTATAACTGGTCCAGCCGGGAGTGAACAACTCGTCGCCAATCTTTTCCCCATTCAGATAAAGTTCATACAATCCGAGTGCCGAAACATAAATCCGTGCAGATTCAATCTTTTTGGGTGCAGAAAATTCTTTTCGAAGGAAATGGCTGGGTTTTGACCCTTCCATCTCTTTTTCATTTTCCATTGTTATCCACGAAGCAGTCCAAAGTTCAGGTTTCAAAATACCTGTTTCCCAGTATGCAGGTTCGCTCCATTTGGTAGCCTTGTTTTGGTTGTCCCAAATGCGTACCTGCCAGTAAACACGTTGCATAGATTCAAGTTCGGGTCCCTGGTACTCCACATTTACCGACTGGTTGCTGTTAACCTTCCCTGATTCCCAGATGAGCCGGTTTTTACGGTTCAGATTCGATGGTGAATCGGCCACTCTGATTTCGTAGGCCGATTGTAAAACTTTTTCTTTGTCGGAAAAAATTTTCCAGCTTAATCGCGGCTTTTGAACATCGATTCCAACCGGATTGGTGTGGTATTCACAAGCCAATTCCTGAATCCATGTATTTCCTGCAACTGAAAAACCTAAACTGCTGAGAATTAACCCTACAGTTAAACTTTTTACCCAATGAATAATTCGTCTCATAATTGTATTGTTTTAGTTAAAATAATTTTATTCCAAATAAAAAACCTCTTCCAAAGGTACGGATACCGGCGAATTATCCGCATTTGTTTTCATAATATCTGCCATAAATTTCCACCATTTTTTCACAATATCTGTTTGTCCCAAATCCTGAGAACCACCCTCTCCGTTCACTTTCTGAAATGCAAACAAAGTGTTGGTTTCTTCATCCAGAAAAATTGAATATTCACAAACTCCGGCATTTTTTAAAAGCTTTTTCAGTTCGGGCCATATTTGGTCGTGCCTTTTTTTGTATTCTTCCTTTTGCCCTTTGTTGAGGTACATTTTAAATGCTATTCGTTGCATGGTTAAACGGTTTTAATTGAAATACTCACTTTTGGAAATGCCCATGATAATTACAGATAACAAAATCAACCCAATGCCCCAATAAATGGTGGCAAGTGTCTTTTTTGAAACGCCTGCCCATTCCTTACGCCAAAATCCCCAAAAATTGGCAGTAAGAATAATGGTGGACATGTGCAAAATCCACGAACTGGCACCACTGCCAATTTTAGTTTCGCCCATTCCGTAAAAGAAAAATTGTAAAAACCAGGTAGTTCCGGCCAGGGCACAAAACAGGTAATTTTTTAATAACGGGGTTTTTGTATCAATAAAATCGCCTCCTGTTTTATTTTTCAGAATCAGGGCCACCGACCATATCAAATTGGTTGTTAAACCGCCCCAAAGAATGACCAGAAAGATGATGTTGTTCTCAAACAAATATTTGCCATCGCTCACAAAAGCAAAATTATTGGAAACCGCAATGGCCCGAACAGATTCTCCCATCTCTTTTCCGGCGTCGATACCAAAGCTGAAAAAAGCGCTCAAAACACCCGAAATTACCGCAATTATTAAGCCTGTTGTTAGTTTAAATTCACTGTTAACACCCTCTTTCACATTGGCCAATTCTCTATCTTTCATCAAACCTGCTTTGCCACTTAACACAATGCCAACCATCAAAACAACTATCCCGAATAAAATTATTCGCCCGCTGGTGGTTGCAAACAAATCAGTAAAAGAATCGCCCGCTGGAAGAATTTCACCCAAATTGCCAATGTTGCGCAAAATCGGTAAACCCAAAGACCCCACCAAAGATGTAATTCCAAGCAAAACAGAATTTCCCAGCGACATTCCAAGATATCGAATTCCCAAACCATACGTTAGTCCGCCAATTCCCCAAAGCACACCAAGAAAATAGGTCAGGCGAATGGTAGAAGAATTGGTAGCCAATATTATATCCTGCCAACCGGGAGACGTAATTGCCGTGGCTACATAGGGCATAATTAACCATGAAAACAGGCCCCCTGTAATCCAGTATATTTCCCATCGCCACTTCCTCACCAGATTATATGGCATATACCAACTTCCCGATGACGCACCTCCTAAAGAGTGAAATAAAATTCCAAGAATTGCCTGCATTTTTCAGAACATTTTAAAGTTTATACATTCGAATTTGTTATTTTTGATTTTAATTACCGGTAAAAATAAACAATGAAACATGCAGATTCAATGCACAAAATGATTCACTGTTTGTATTTTTTGACACTTTAATATGAAACAATTCATTAAATATTTAACTACGGCATCAGAAGATGTAAACTGGGGAATTTATCTGAACACCGCAGGTTCATTAACCATTCCTCCGGTAACAGAGTATCCGCCGAAAGAACATCCCAGCGGCTATTATTTTACCTGGGAACAGGGACGCGTGTTGCAGGAGTACCAACTCAATTACATTACAAAAGGGGAAGGAGTATTCGAAAACAAAACGGGAAGTTTTCCTGTGAAAGCAGGAAGTCTGCTGATTATTTTGCCGGGAGTTTGGCATCGCTACAAGCCAAATTTTCAAACCGGTTGGACGGAAAACTACATCGGTTTTAGCGGACAGGCAGCAAAAAACTTTATGCAGCACCAGCTATTTTCGCCAGAACAACCCGTTATACAAGTAGGTGAGCGCGAAGAAATACTGGATACCTTCCTCAAAATTTTTGATTTGGTTGGAATGGAGCAACCCGGTTTTCAACACATTGCATCGGGTTTGATAATTAAATTATTGGGCTATCTGGTAGCTTTCGAAAAACAAAAAGAGTTTTCGGGGAAAAAAATTGCCGAAGTAATTGAAGAAGCCCGCTTTAAAATGCGCAGCGAAGTGGGCCAAAATTTCGATTTGGAAATGTTTGCAGTAGAAAATAACATTGGCTATTCGTGGTTTCGCCGGATGTTTAAAAATTACACCGGGTTATCGCCACGGCAATATTGTCTTCAGTTAAAAATTATACGGGCAAAGGAATTGCTGCTCAGCACAAATCTTTCTGTAAAAGAAATCAGCTACGAACTGGGGTTTGATTCCATCCACTATTTCAGCCGGATGTTTAAAAAGAAAACGGAAAAAAGTCCAAGCGAGTTCAGAGGTCAATAAGGTTTTGCGACTTTTGCAACCAGCGGCAAATGTTTTCCGCCAAAGGGTTCTTCCTTAAAATTTGAAAAGAACTTAATATCTTCAAAGCCGGCATTATTCAGCAATTCCCTCAGTTCATTACTTTTTAACGCAAACAAAAACGTTTCATTTTTCACAACCTCCCCTTCTTTTTTTAAGTACAATTCCGTTTGAAAAGAAATTAGAGGACTGTTTTCCTCAAAAACATATCGACGGAAAAATGTAATATTTTCAGTTTCAATCAACGGAAGTTCCGTAACCGGTTCAGAAAGAATGTAATCGTAATTCAGAATTTGCAGCAGAAAAAATCCACCCGGTTTTAAAATCATATAAACTCCTTGTAACATTTCCAAAATGAGTTCCCGAGACGGCAAATGAACCAATGTGTTTCCAAAACAAATCACAGTACTGAATGATTTTGATTGGAAATCGTTTTGGAGTTCCAGCATGTCGCCTTTTTGAAAAATGAGATTGGGGTGCACTTTTCCGGTTTTTGCCTGTTGCAGCAAGTCTTCATTCAAATCAATTCCGGTAACTTCGGCACCCGATTTCGCCAGTTGAAAAGCCAGTTCGCCGGTTGCACAACCAATATCCAGAATTTGCTGCCCGGTTAAATCAACAACATTTCTTGTTGCAAATTGAAGTTGAGCCGGATTGTATGGGAAAATTTGGGAATAAGTGTTCGAGATGGAGGTATAGAATTTATTTTGAGTATCTGCCATAATCATTGAATTAAAATTCGAAAAATAAACAATTAAAATCAGATGAAAACAAAAGCTAAAATAAACGAACGAGTAAAAGGCTCCAATCCCTGCAATAAAACAATTTGAAACCAATCAGGGAAATTTAATTACAAATAACAACTAAAGACATTTTATATTTTAGAATTTATTCGGATATTGCAGGAGTAAAATCAAAAATTAAATTCTGAAAAATGAAAACTTTCCTTCAAAGATTATTTGTTTTTGTCCTGATGATTGGTTTCATCCAGGCGTGTAACGAACCACTGGTTGAGGAACAAGCAATGGACGAAGTTGAACTGAAATCAGCTCAGAATGGAAAAATAAGCTACATTGTTGTTTTAAACGACGAAGAGCTTAACAGTGAACTCGCAAACCTGAAAGGGTACGAAAAAAGACAGCAGGCAGCACAAAAAGCGGCTGAAAAAGTGATGAAACGCTCCGGAGTAACTGACGGCGAACTGGTTTTTGTTTATGGAACGGCCATCAAAGGTTTTTCCGTAAAAATTCCGCCGGGACAGTTGAAAAAACTGCAGGATGATCCTTCAGTGAAATACATTGAAGAAGACCAAATTATTACCTTAATTGAGCCAAAAGCCAAACCGGGAGACGGTGATTTACAGGCCACCGCAACACAGGAAACTCCATGGGGAATTACACGGGTAAAAGGTGGAACGACCTATTCTGGCGACAAAGTAGTTTGGGTAATTGACACAGGTATCGACTTAGATCATGAAGACTTAAATGTTGATGGTTCCAGAGGATGGAATTTTATCAGAAATAATTCAAATGCTGATGACGATAATGGCCATGGCTCACACTGCGCTGGAACTATAGCTGCCATTGATAATGCTGTTGGTGTTGTAGGTGTTGCTGCAGGTGCAACTGTTATACCTGTAAAAGTACTCGACAGAAGAGGAAGTGGTTCTACCAGCGGTGTAATTGCCGGTGTGAATTGGGTCGCAGCGAATGGTTCTGCCGGTGATGTAGCAAACATGAGTCTTGGAGGAGGAGCTTATGATCCGCTGGATGAAGCAGTTTTCAATGCTTCGCAAAAGGGCATTTATTTTTCATTAGCTGCCGGAAACGAAAGTGATGACGCCAACAATCACTCTCCGGCAAGAGTAAACGGAGATTATATCTTTACCATTTCGGCAATGGATATTAACGACAATTGGGCATATTTCTCCAACTATGGTAATCCCCCGGTAGATTATTGTGAACCAGGCTACAATATATACTCCACATACAAAGGTGGTGGATATGCAACAATGAGCGGTACTTCAATGGCTGCACCGCACATGGCCGGAATTTTAGTTTGGTTTGATGGTGTCGGAGAAATTGCAACCGAAGGAACCGTAAATGGCGATCAAGATGATAATCCTGACCCGATTGGAGTAGTCGGAGAAACTTCATCAAAAACAGGAACTTTAAGTGGATTTGTAACTAACATCACAACTGGCAGTGCTATAAGTGGCGCTACAATTACAATTGGAAGTCTTTCCAAAACTACTGGAATTGATGGCTCTTATACCATTAATAATGTACCAGTTGGTAATGATTATAGTGTTACTGCTTCTGCTGATGGATATACCTCAGAAACAGCAGAAGGAGTAGTCATCTCTGAGAATCTAACTACAACTAAAAATTTCAGTTTATCAGAAGTAGTAATTGAAACTTATACAGTATCAGGAACTGTTAAAGACTCAGAATCAAATCCAATCAGCGGTACTTTGGTTGTAATAGAAAATACAAACCTAAGTAAAACAACTGGAGCTGATGGAACTTATTCAATTTCAGGAGTAGAAGCAGGGATCTATAATATTACGGCGTCTGCTGAAGGATATGTCTCTCAGACTTTAAATAACATTTCAGTAAACAGTGATGTCCAAAATGTAAATTTTAATTTGGGTGAAACTCCTGTAAGTTCTATATATCTTCAAGCTACATTGCGAAAAGTAAGGGGTGTACGTTATGTTGATTTTGTTTGGAGTGGTGCAGCCGGAACGCAGGTAAATATTAAAATGAATGGAACAGTGCAGGAAACTGTTACAAACAATGGAGAATATACAATTGATTATGGCAGATTGAGCGGCACATGCGTTTTTCAGGTTTGTGAAACAGATGATTCGGCTTGTTCCAACGAAGTTACTTTAGCATTATAAAAACTTTTTTAAAACATTTAAGCACAGTCAACACCGGCTGTGCTTTTTTTTGGCTTCCAAGATAAAACACCATTTTGTCTTTATATTCAAATTCCCTATTTTTGCAGCGCAAAATTTTGGAATGAAACCATGCAGTTACACAACAAAATAAACAGGGAGGAATTAAAAAAGCGCCTGATGGAAGAAACCTTCCGCCGCAAAACTATTTCCTTTTACAAATACCATTACCTGGAAAATCCGCAGGAATTCCGAGACAATATTTACCGCAACTGGTTTGCGCTGGATTGTTTCGGGCGCATTTACGTGGCCCGCGAAGGAATTAATGCCCAAATGAGTGTGCCGGAACACCACTTCGGCGAATTTCTAAAAACTCTTGCAAACTATGAAATACTTAAAAACATTCCCATTAAATATGCCATTGAAGACGACGGAAAATCGTTTTACAAGCTCACCATAAAAGTGCGTCCCAAGCTGGTGGCCGATGGGCTGGACGACGGCTCCTACGATGTGACCAACGTAGGCAAACACCTCACCGGACTGGAATTTCACAACCTCATCGGGCAGGGAAACACCGTTGTAGTTGATATGCGGAACTATTACGAAAGCGAAATCGGGCATTTTGAGGGTGCCATTTGTCCGGAAGCTGACACATTCCGAGAAGAACTGGAAATTGCAACCGACCTGCTTCAGGATAAAAAAGACAAAAAAATTCTGTTGTATTGCACCGGCGGAATCCGCTGCGAAAAGGCCAGCGCCTACCTAAAACACCAGGGATTTAAAGATGTAAACCAGTTGCATGGAGGTGTTTTGGAATATGCCCGACAAATAAAAGCCGCCAACCTCGAATCAAAATTCATCGGAAAAAACTTTGTATTCGACGAACGGCTGGGCGAAAGCGTAAACGGACAAATTATTTCTCACTGCCACCAGTGCGGCAAACCCTGCGACACGCACACCAACTGTGCGAACAACAGTTGTCACCTGCTGTTTATTCAGTGCGAGGATTGCAAAACCAAATACGATGGTTGCTGTACACCAGAATGCGCCGAAGAAAAAGCAGGAAAATTGTCGGTGGCCAAAGAAAAACGGATCATTTTCGGGAATAGCAGGAAATACAGGAAAAGTTTGGCGTTGGTGAGAGCAGAAACCGAAAATCACAAATAACAAATCTCAAAAAACAAATAAATTCCAATGTTTCAAATTCAAAGTTCCAAACGGATCAATCATCTTTTGTTTGAAAATTGCATTTTTGGGATTTGGAGCTTATTTGTAATTTGGAAATTGGAAATTGATATTTTAAAATGAACAACTTCTGGCAAAATATACCAAAACCTGCATTCAGTCTGGCTCCCATGGAAGATGTTACCGACACGGTTTTTCGTGAAATTGTGGCGGGAATGGCTGCTCCGGGCAGACTGAATGTGGTTTTTACCGAATTTACTTCGGTGGAAGGAATGAACCATCCAAAAGGACGTGAGCGGGTTTCGGAGCGACTGATTATAAATGATTCGGAGCGTGAATTGCTGAAAAAGCTGGACATTAAACTGGTGGCACAGATTTGGGGACGGAAGCCAGAAGTTTACAATTCAATTGCCAGGTACATTTCTGAAAACTACGATTTCGACGGACTCGACATTAACATGGGTTGCCCAGTAAAAAAAGTGATTAAAACCGGCAGTTGCAGCGCACTGATTGGCGAACCAGAACTGGCCAAAGAAATCATTCAGGCCACCAAAAAAGGCACACATTTGCCGGTGAGCGTAAAAACCCGCACCGGAATCAAACAGCATCAAACCGAAGAATGGATTGCCCACCTTTTAGAAGTGGAACCTGCCGCCATCATTTTGCATGGCCGCACCCAGCGCATGCAAAGCGAAGGCGAAGCCGACTGGAGCGAGATTGCCAAAGCCGTTGAAGTAAAAAACCGAATGAAACCGGAAATTCCGATGCACGGAAACGGCGATGTGTTTTCATTTGCCGACGGTTTGAAAAAAACAGAAGAAACCGGTGTTGATGGTATAATGATTGGGCGCGGAATTTTTCAGAATCCATGGTTTTTTAATCCCGAAAAAACAGAAATTTCAATGGAAGAACGGATTGAAAAATTACTTGAACACACCCGCCTGTTTGAAAAGACATGGGGCGGAATCAAAAATTTCAACATCCTGAAACGGTTTTACAAAATTTACCTGAACAGCTTTCCAGGGGCGGCAAAATTGCGTGCCGATTTGATGGAAGTAAAAAACTACGATGAGGTTTACCGCTATTTCGCCAAGGAAAAGTGACGTTTGTCCTTCATTTTTCGTTATTCATTGATTTTATTTATCCGCTGATGTAACTATTGGTTAAACCGGTCATCTTATATTAAAAATCAAACTAAAAATGAAGCAGGTATTTTACTTTATTGCCCTATTTATTTTCATTTCATGCAGCAATCCAAAAACAAAAATATATCAGTGGCGGGGCGAAAACCGCACCGGCGTTTATTCAGAAACCAATCTGTTACAAGAGTGGCCTGAAAATGGCCCCGAAGAACTTTGGTTTGCAGAGGGAATCGGAAACGGATATGGTTCGCCAACAATTACGGAGTCCGAACTATTCATCACCGGCGAAAAAGACAGTTTAGCATGGCTGTTCTGTTACGGTTTAAGCGGTAACCTGATTTGGAAAAAACAATACGGAAAAGAGTGGGCGAAACATTATCCAGGCTCGCGTTCGGCACCCACCGTGGTTGACGATTTGGTTTATGCGGGAACAGGAATGGGAATTATCTCCTGCCTGAAACGCGAAACAGGAGAACTGGTGTGGACCAAAGATTACGTGGCTGATTTTGAAGGTGTTCTTCCATACCACGGATATTCGGAAGCACCTGTGATTTTTGATGACAAAATTTTATGTACGCCCGGTGGGCCAGAAAACAACGTTGTTGCATTGAACCGTTTTACAGGTGAACTGATTTGGTCGTGCAAAGGCATGGGCGAGCGAATGGGATACAATCCCGGAAATCTGATTGAACTTCCCGACCGGAAAATTTACGTCACTTTTTCTGCCTATCATTTACTGGGAATTGATGCCGAAACCGGTGAATTGCTCTGGACACATTTGCAGGAAAATACCCCCGTGGAAAAACGGGAACCTGGCATTGGCGACACACACAGCAACAATGCTATTTACGAAAACGGAATTTTGTATTATGCTGCCGGCGACGGAAACCGTGGTGTGAAACTTCAACTTTCGAAAGATGGTTCGCAAATTTCCGAAATCTGGCGCACTCCAGATTTGGATACCTACATGGGCGGCTTTGTAAAGGTGGGCGATTACCTTTACGGTTGCGGCACACGCAAAAAGGACCTGAAAAGTTTCGATGCCGAAACCGGAGAAATTGCGGATTCACTCAGAACCGGAACAGGTGCAATCGTAGCTGCCGACGATATGCTTTATTATTACAATTGGGGAGGCGAACTTTCTCTGGTAAGCTGCGAAAACGGAAAATTGCATCAACAAAGCACTTTCAAAATCACTCGCGGAACCAAAGAGCATTTTTCGCATCCGGTGATAAAAAACGGCGTTCTGTACCAGCGACACGGAGATGCTCTGATGGCATTTGATATCCGCGAAAAACACATTAAAACTTAGCGTCTTTGCGCCCAGGCGAGATTTACTTTTCTTAAAATTGTGGTGACAAATTTTCCCATTTAACTGTCCAGTCTTCAGGAAAGCCGGGATTTTCCTGCTTATTTCCCTCAAAACCTGTGCACATGGCTGCTACAGCCCAAAGCAATCCACCGTTTCCCGGAAGGTAAATCCGCAACCGGCCATCCTGGTAATTGTGTCCGTTTTGCAGGTATGTATTTTTCTGCACATCTTTCAGAAGCAGTTCCACGGCCTGTTCAGGTTTTCCAAGGCGGGTAGCACAAATGGCTGCCATGGGGTAGTCCCAGCCCCAAGTGCGCGGCCAGTTCCAGTTTTCAGCTATATAATCGAAAGTGTTTTCCATTATTTGTTTTTCCGCCGAAACCGTTTCGGGCAGCAGTCCAAAAGCGCCCAAAACCATGGGATGGTCTGAATAATAATGCTCATTTTCATACGAATCGGGAGCGCTTTCGGCCGCCAGATACTTTCCATCTTTTTTTGCAAACGGCGGCAATCCTTCAATCACTTTTTGCCATTCCTCTTTTTCAGGAAGGTTCATTTGTTGCCGCCATTTTTGGGCAACCGACAATCCCCAGTGCCAATAAGCAACCTCAAAAGGTGGATTGAACGTTTTTTCCTTTTCGAGACTCTCCTGTGCCGGAATCAGTGGCGGCCCCAAAATGTAGCGGTTGTTTTCAGCATCCCAACGGGCAAAATCGGCCATAAATTCAGCCGTTTCAAAAACCAGTTGTGCATATTTTTCGAGCGTTTCCCGATTAGGTTTTTCCCGGTAAACCAATTCAGCAAAATAAATGATGTGCGGTTGCTGCCAAATTAAAAATTCTCCAACACCCGACGGACTGTCCCCACCGGCCGGGTCCGTCATTTTTGGCCAGCGAACGCCTTTGTAACCCTGAATTTCAGCTTTTGTTTTTGCTTTTTCAAAAATATCGAAATAATAACCAAGGCTTTTTTCGAGTAGGTCAATCCGGTTCCACAACGCCCAGTGAACACCATGCCACCAGTGCATTTCGAGGTGAAATTTTCCGTGCCAGCTATTAAAAGTCAGACCAGTTTCCTGGGGCGGCAGTTCGCCTGCACACTGAATGCGGGTAAGGTACTGCAAAAGCACAACCCGGCGCTCCAGTTCTTTTGCCCGCGGATCAGCGGTTTCTGAAAAATCAACCGCGCCACCGGTTCCCCAGAAGTTTTTCCAGTGAACGGCCGCAATTTCTTTTATTTGGGAAAAGGAAACCGGTTCAGTAAAATTATTTTCCGGACTGAATTCAGCCGAAAACGAAAAGTGCACTGAATCGCCAACTGGCTTCAATACAAAATAATGCTGTTCTTTTTGAATAACTTCAGCTTTCCCCTTCCAGTTCAGCTTTACAAAATAAGTTGTTGTATCGAGGGAGTGTTTAAAAACGGCGCTGTTTTCATTTTTACCCATAATCTCTGAATGGTGCTTTTCCTGACTTTGCCAGTCGGAAGCGCCATCGGTGTGGCTGCCAGTGGGATAAGGGAAACGCAGATTAATTCCTAA